>CAMYJP010000260.1 GCA_947258675.1 uncultured Desulfobulbaceae bacterium
TACCTTGGAGTTGACAGCTTGCATTTCATGATTCCAGATCTAGCGCTCAGCCCACTAAATTTACCCAAATCACTTTTCCCCAAAATGCTAATGAATACTTAGAGTTAGATTCAAATCACTGGTTTCAGCCATCCAAAGCGAACAATAAGAGCGTTTAGAACGCTTATAGAGTACCGGACCTATCCCTGAACAATTCACATGGCCAGAATGTTTTATCCTAGGCAGAATTAGCATGAAAATAGTTACGATCGGTCTTTTATCGAATCAATCATTGTCTGCTTCAGGAGACATATCATCCCTTACTTAACAAAAAAAATATGATACGTTATAATCCAACAGCCTATCAAAACCGCAGAACTCATCTTTTTGTTTAACTGTTGATTGAAAGATTGCTCGAAATTCTTTTACTGATGATGAAAATATTAATCAACTAAAAGGATCACATCTATGATTTTTCGCGTTAATAAAACCGTTACTATTTTTCTTGCCATTCTCTTTATAATCCTGTTTTCAGGATGTGCTGGTAAATTTCCTAAAAATTTTCGCAAGGTTATAGTTAAAAAACCTCCTTTACCTGAACAAATCCATAAACAACCTTTACAGAAATCCTATGAAAATGCAAAGGTCGTGGTCTTCAGATTTACTAATCCTGAAAATTATCCCTTAGTTGGGTATACTGCCGCAGATACTTTATATAAAAAATTAGTCGGCGAAAACATATTTAAAGAAGTGGCGCCCAGGCTGAATAGTGAAGGTTTGAGCATTGAAAACCAGTTGGACACTGCCAAAGCTGAAGGTTTTGATGTACTTATCACCGGAAGAGTGCTTCTTTATCTTGATGGAACCCAATATCAGAGTTCCCGCGTTGATGAAGAAATTATGATTTACAGTGTTTTATCCGGGGAAATCTTGTGGCATGCGACAGCGACAACTCAGGGAATCCCTGTTTCCAAGAAGGACTACTATCTGTATACAAAAGCTGGAGTTCCCCCTCCTTCCCCATCAAAACTAATGCTTAAAAACAGTGAAAAATTCATCAACATGCTGCAATAAGAATATTTTTGATAGTTATATTTATGAAAGCTCCTCGCAGCAGATAAGCTTAAGACTTCGAGCTACGAGGAATCTTTGAATGCAAGGAAGTTGTTTATCAGGTTCGTTCGCTAACCCCGCAGCAGATAAGCCCAGACTTCGAGCAACGGGGAAGGCGCTTACTGTTCAGTTCAAGCAAAAAGAGGAATTCTTTATGCGGTTCAAAGCAATCTGGTTCGTTTTTATCTGTAATTTAATTATCATTCAGGTATCCCAGTTAATGGGAGAGGTACTTACTCACCATGGCACAGAGGTAGATATAACAATTACTGAAATTTGTTTTCAATGCCATAACGACAATTCAGATAACATAAGCAATTCTTTGGAAAATGGCTGTTCCATAGGAGATTCACATCCTGTTTTTCTTGACTATCCACCTAATGATAAAGAAACATTTTTTTCCCCAAGATCTGATGTGGAAGCAGCGGGCCTGGTCTTTCCGAATGGCAAAATTACCTGTATTTCATGCCATAATCTCGAAAATCAGGAAACAAAACATCTTGCAATTGAAAATTCAGGCAGCCGCCTCTGCTTAACCTGCCATATTATGTAATAAAGGAACTTTCATTCATGGCTGACGAACCGAATAAAATCATCTACTCTATGATTCAGGTAAGTAAATTTTACGATAAAAAACCTATTTTAAAGGATATAAGCCTTTCCTATTTCTATGGAGCAAAAATTGGTGTGCTGGGACTAAACGGTTCTGGAAAAAGCTCCTTATTAAACATATTGGCAGGTAGAGATAAAGAATTTAATGGTAAAACGAGCATTTCCCCAGGACTCACTGTTGGCCTCTTGGAACAGGAACCCTTGCTTGATGATGAGAAAACTGTCCGAGATATGGTTGAGCAGGGGGTGCAGGAACTGGTTGACCTTTTAGCAGAATTTAACCAGATTAACGAACAATTTGCCGAGCCGATGTCTGATGATGAGATGAATGGACTCATTGAACGTCAGGCAACCGTGCAGGACAAATTAGACACTCTCGACGCCTGGGACTTAGACTCACGACTTGAAATGGCCATGGATGCACTACGTTGTCCTGAAGGTGAAACACCTATTAACATTTTATCCGGCGGGGAACGCCGCCGAGTGGCCCTCTGCCGCCTTTTATTGCAGAAGCCAAACATTCTTTTGCTAGATGAGCCTACCAATCATCTGGATGCAGAATCAGTTAGCTGGCTTGAGCACCATCTACAACGATATCCCGGTACCGTAATCGCAGTTACCCATGACCGTTATTTCCTCGATAACGTTGCTGGATGGATCCTGGAACTGGATCGTGGGCATGGCATACCCTGGAAAGGTAATTATTCATCCTGGCTGGATCAAAAAAAGAAGCGGTTGCAAGTAGAAGAAAAAAAAGAGTCAGATCGCCAGAAAACTTTGCAAAGAGAACTGGAATGGATACGAATGTCACCAAAGGGGCGTCATGCAAAAGCGAAAGCGCGGATTACTTCCTATGAGGAACTTTTGAGTCAGAAAAGAGAAGAAAAGAACAAAGAGCTTGAGATATATATTCCGCCAGGCCCCAGGCTTGGTAAAGTTGTTATTAAAGCTGAAAATGTCCGAAAGGGTTTTGAAGAAAAGTTATTAGTGGAAAACATGAATTTTTCTTTGTCACCAGGCGGTATTGTTGGTGTTATCGGTCCAAACGGTGCCGGTAAATCGACATTATTCAAAATGATTATCGGCCAGGAAAAACCTGATGCTGGAGAAATACAGCTCGGAGATACTGTGAAACTCGCCTATGTTGATCAGAGCAGGGATATACTTGCTCCTGATAAAACCATCTGGGAAGTTATCTCTGAAGGACAAGATACTGTTCTTTTAGGAGATAGAGAGATTAATTCAAGGGCATATGTAGGGCGTTTCAATTTTTCAGGCGCAGAGCAGCAAAAGAAGGTCGGTTTATTATCCGGAGGGCAACGAAACCGGGTACATCTGGCACGGATGCTTAAAGAAGGCGCCAACGTGCTTCTCCTCGACGAACCGACCAATGACCTTGATGTTAACACTTTACGCGCTCTTGAAGAGGCATTGGAAAATTTTGCCGGTTGCGCTGTGGTTATCAGCCATGACAGATGGTTTCTTGATCGAATCTCCACCCATATCCTTGCCTTTGAAGGTAATAGTGAAGTTGTCTGGTTTGATGGAAATTATTCCGAATATGAAACAGATAGAAAACAGCGACTCGGGACCGATGCCGACCAACCACACCGTATTAAATATAGATATTTAACTCGCGATTAACTGTGTCTTATTTGCAAAACTACAATCCTTGAAATCTAATACAATCTATACTCGACCACTAAAACATTTCGGATTGTGATAGATGCAGTTTTCGAGCTAAATTTTCTGCAAAATTCAGCTAAAACCGTCATATGTTGAATAGCAGCCCAATTCCATCAACTCCTTTTTCAAGTCATCCGCTGTGGTGAACAAAATACCATGCATTCCAAGTGCCAGTGATGCCATGACATGCCCGGCTGTATCGTCTATGAAAACAACTTGTTCAGGCAAGGCATTTATGCGTTTGAGGAGCGATTCAAAGATCTTGATATCCGGTTTCATCACCCCTTCATCTGCAGAGCACATAACCACATCAAAGAGTGAATCTATTTTCCAATCATTAAGCCAGCGCTTTAACCCTTGGGGATGGTTTGATAAAATGGCCAGATTGTAGGTTTTATGGAGTTCTTTT
>CAMYJP010000261.1 GCA_947258675.1 uncultured Desulfobulbaceae bacterium
ATCCGTCCTGATAAAAACCATATACATCGAGCAATTCATCCAGCATCGAATCTACCTGATCTTCAGGGAGTTCGGCAATGTCCTGATCTGCAAGTCCAAAAGGATCAACAGCCTGCAGGACAAATTTTTCCGAAATATTCCCATATTGACCCCGGTCAACATAGAGGGCACATTTATCATCAAAAAACACTGGTATATACTCCGGAAATTCCTTGATAAGCCTACCGAACTTTTTGTTAGCTAAAACCGGGGCAATAAATGTTGGACGGTATTGGGCAATGACTTTCTCAAGAACTTCTCGGTCATGAAACGAGTTGGCTGCCATAAACAAATCCGTATCAGAAAAAAGCATCAATTGCAGATCCATGAAAATCTGATACCGATCATCAAGCTGCCATTGGAAATAACCACCGTAATTTGGATGTACGATGATTGAACCGCCGGTTTTCACCTTGTTGAGGAATGTTGTCACACCATGCGGGACATGTGCTGTTGAAAAAGGGTATCTGGATTTCTCTGAAAACACATCACGCAGAAAGACAAATGATATGGCTAGTACGCAAACCAACAGGACAAACCGAAAAAAATCCGGTATTTTTTTGTGATGAAAATCCACTGGTAAGACAGGATGATGCTTGATAATCGGCAAGGCAAGCAGAACCGCCTCATACCGGAAGCGTTCCCCCCTGGTGAGAAGATACAATCCGGCTGCAAACAAGAGCAGATGGCTGATTCTGGCCTCTCTTTTCAAGATACCTGAAAAAAATCCAAGCACAGCCAGGAGCAATAGCATATTGGATATGGTAACAAAAGTATGGTGAGGGGAAGAAATATCAAAACTGAACAGGTTGTTAAAAGTCAAGGCCTGCATATCCTTGATGTAGAGATACTGATATTCCGCTGACAAGAAGGGAGATGAGAGCAACTGCATACCGAATGGTGTCACCAGCACCGCCCACATGGCAAGAACAAGCGGCACCACAAACAATAATTCTTCCCGGCCCATTGCCGTCTGATGCCTGAAACGCACGTACAAGACTTCAATAACATACGACAGACACACTACTATCATGACCGGATATTCCACACCGTGGAAGTTGCTCCAGAGAATGGACAGCAGCGGTAGGATGAAGACCATTCTTTTGGATTTATATTCCAGGATCGAGATATAGGTTACAATGAACAGATAGGAGAAGATATGCGGCCTGACCACGGAAAAGTATCTTGGTATGAGACCGAGAAAATAAAGAACTGCTATAATGCAGAAAAATAAGAGAAGATTATTACTCTTGCATTTTCTCAATAAATAGGAGGCAATCAGCCAAAGGGTAGCCAGGTAGATAATCGTACGAAAAACAACCAGGCCATGATAATCAAAGAGCGAATGAATTGAATAAACAGTGACTTGAAAGAGCCAATAATAGTTGGCCCATACCCTCTGCTCGGCAATAAACGAAAAAAATCCCGTATTCGGTATTTCTCCATTCTTGAAAAAATATCTGCCGCCGTTCAGATGATACCATAAATCTGTGTCGCCAAGTCCTGTTATAGGCCAGGAAAAGAAATAATAAGCCCCGATAATGAAAAGAACCAGAAGCGGAGAATAAATTATCCATGGCGGTTTATGGGAACTACCATTTAACCGAGTAGCATTGGATACAAAAAGGTTTCTAAAAAATTGACTCATATCTTCTGCATATCATATACGTATAGGCTGCGGCCTATAATAGTTTCCGGTTCAAGGTCACGAAAGGCGGCGTATGTATTCCGATTCGTCGGCCAATAGCTGGTGCCGTTAATAAAGTACATCTTTCCCCAAAGCAGGTTGGCGCTGATCACCGCGTATCGCTGCTGTGGCGCCCCGGTAACATTACGGTACCGAATACCGTATATTTCAGGGAAAACACGGCCAAAATAGGCAAGATCAACGGATTGAATCTCATGTCTCTCCATATACTCACGCAGACCGATTAAATCCTGCCCCCAGTCCAGATTGGAATCCAGCAGGTATTTATGACCCTGGGCAGAACCACCGGCAACAAGGTTGAAATACGGCAGAAAATGAGGCCAGACCGAAAACACTGACAACATCATCCAGACAGCCCCGGAGAGGAGCAGAGCCTTCAGAGAAATGGACGCTTTCTTCGAACAATTAATGGCTGAAACTGCAATTCGCCCTATCCAGACTCCACCGATTGGAATCAGGAATAGAAGATACCGACTGCCGATATTCTTATGACCGACAACAGAGAAAAAAAGAAACATCAGCAGACTGAGGGTCAAAAGCGGTATTTCACGTTGTGATATTCCTGGTGCCGTTGCAAAGGCCAGTACCGGCAGTATCAGTAAAGGCAAAGGTAATTTAACCAGAAAGCCGATCAGATAATAATACCAAAAACCTGTATCGTTGAATGTCCCAAGCAGGTAAGCATCATAACCTTTTTCGGTTAACTGAGCATCAAGACCGAGAATATACTGGGCCGGGACCGGCACAGGCAGCCAGGAAGGCAGGATTTTTTGTAGAAGCAGAAGGAAATCGCCCTTAAACTGAAAGGCCCCTAGAGATCTGAGCGTCTCCTTGAATAAAAATCCCCCATTAATAATAAAAAGAGCAAAGAAAACAGCTACTATGGTCATCCACACAGAAGTTCTGGTGATGGTCGGATATTTGTTGGCCTGCCCAATGCCTTTTTTCTGTGCTGCAAAAATCAACACCACAACAACAGGCAAAATAATAAAAAACAGAATTCCAGTGAATTTGCACAGATTGGCTATACCGAGCATGAAGCCAAGTAACAGCGCATGGGGCCAACTGGGTTCTTTGAAGAACATGTCAAAAGATAGGAGAATCCCCAACACAGCCGCTGCCAGATAGATATCCGTAGTGGCAAGCCGGCCATGGGCCAGCAGGTTGGGAGAAAAACAAATAAAAACTGCGGCCACCAGACCGCCCCATGGTCCATAAAGCCTGCTGGCCAAAGAAAACCCCGCCAGACAGATCAAAACCAACATCACCATGGACATGATTCTTGCGCGCAGAAAATAGGCATGATAGTTGGCATAATTTGCTACCGCAAACTTCCCACCCAACTCCCAGCCGGACACTGATTCCCTGTCCGGGTCAGGCATGGTATAACCGGATGTACTGAAAAACACCGGCATCGCCATAAGGGCCTTAGCCAGAGGGGGCACACCCGCATCAATCTGAAAGGCGCCATTATCAAGAATAGCCAGCCCACTGGGAAGTAAGGAAAATTCGTCAACCGTGACAGATTTATGAAATGCGGATGAAACGCTCAGGCAGATATTGATCAAAAGAATCAACACGAAGAGCAGTCGAATGCTGCCATTGGAAAAAAATTGTCCCTGACGATAGGGATATTTAAGACTCATTCTAAAAATACATCTCGTGTTCGTTTAAAAAAGTTTCAACTTTTCTACTTAGCCCATCTTTTTGAACTTGTGCTTTTAATAGATGACCACCCTGGCTGTTCCTTGGCGTGAGTAGTCAGGAGTCAGCACTGCCGCCGGCTGGGGCCTGTTTAAACGACAATCTAACTTCAAGCTGGGGAATGAAGTTAGATAAAAGTATCGAGAAGAGCTGTTTTTTTGACCTTTTATGAATTCTGATTCCTGGATACTGAATACTATAAGGCTTTACATAAAAGTACCGGGGTAATAATTAGACAGTTCGTCCTGCCTACCATTTTTATTAAGAAAAAAAGCGGGCTAGAGGATTTTTGACATATTGGAGCTAATATGCAAAAATGCATTGTATGCTTCCTATCCATGT
>CAMYJP010000262.1 GCA_947258675.1 uncultured Desulfobulbaceae bacterium
CTGGTAAATTCAGATTGAGTAGTCTCACGATCAGCTGCAGATTGTTCTTTTACCTGCTCTTGATACGACAACACGTTTCGCATATCTGACAGATCAGCAACAATATCCTGACCGCTGGTCTGCATTTCAGCAATCTGTCGTTCCAAACCATCAAGCTTAGCACCCCTGCTTGTCAATGATTCGGATAGCTGCTTATCAAGAGCTGTTGTCTTTTCCAGACTTGATTCCTGCGCTATCTGCAATGCGTCCATCTGTTTACGGGTAGTTGAGAGATCTTCCTGAAATTCTTGTGTTACAAGTCCTGTTTGTTCACCTTTTGCACGCTGCGCAGCCAAATCCTTCTGTAAAACAGCAAAATCAGCAGCAAGACTGTCTCTACTCTCCTGTAAGGTCTGCAGGGTGCTTCCCATAGCAGCTATCTGATCATCGATTCTGGTAAATTCAGATTGAGTAGTCTCACGATCAACTGCAGACTGCTCCACTACCTGCTGTTGCTGATTCTCCATTGCGGTCCGCATCTCTGACAGATCAGCAATCTGCTGTTCCAATTTACCAAGTTTATCACTCCGGCTTGTCAAAGCATCAGATAACTGTTTTTCAAGCGCTGTTGCGTTTGCAAGGCTTGATTCCTGTGCTGTCTGCAGTTCGTCTATTTGTTTGCGGGTGGTTGAGATATCTTCCTGAAAATTTTGGGTGACAATTGTTGTTTGATCGATCTTATCACGCTCCGCAACCAAACCCTTCTGTAAAACGGCAAAATCGGCAGCAAGGCTGTCCCTACCTTCCTGTACTGCCTGCAAGGTGGCGCCAATTGTAGCTATCTGGTAATCGATTCTACCGAGTTCCGTTTGAATAGTCTTGCGATCAACTGCAGATTCTTCAACTAATTGCTGTTGCCTCTCCAAATCCTTCCTTACATTATTCAAATCTTCTGCAGTCTTCTCGATTTGTCGATTATTCTTCAGTTCATTGAATGCAATTGCCAACTGTTGCTGATTCTTCTCATTATCAAGCAATAAACTCTTGAGTTGATTCAAATCAGTTTGTAACTCGTAGAATTGTTCATCAAGAGAAGCACTAGCAGGCTTTGAAGGATCAGCTTTCTTTTTCTGATTGTAAGCTGCTATTTCCAATACTTCTGTATCGGCTTTTTTTTGACGTCTGGAAAATCTTATTGCATCTGGAGAAACAATTTTGACAAATTCAGAAAAAACCCAACCGTTCAAGTCCCCAGCTTGAACTTGATACCATAATTCATCTCTCTGATTAATTTCCACCACTGTGCCGGGAGTAAGTAATTTTACCACATCATGATTCTGTCCGGGACCGTTTCGTAAGTTGATGTGCGCAGTTGCCAGGCCAATTTGAGTTTTATCAGTATCTTCCTTAATTGTCTGCGCAGATACTTTTTCAAGCGCATCAGGCTGTTGACTATTACCATTAATACTTGCCAGAATACCATTCCGGATGAGACCGAATAATTGTTTCTCCCACGCCAAACCTTTAGATTCGAGAGTTGAAGTCACAACTACAACACAATTATAAGATCTGGAAACATAAATGTACTGCCCGCCGTAACCTACAGCCACAAAAGCATCTTCGTTCCCAGGGTTTGTGTACCATAAAAACCCGTAATTACCATATACTTCATGGGCATCTTCACTATGCCCTCTGGTTGACTCATCAATCCACCAATTCGAAACAATCTGGTGGTTTCCCCAAAACCCCAAGTCAAGATAAAGTTGGCCAATTTTTGTCATATCTCTAGGAAATATCGATAGATTATTTCCTCCCTGAATAATACCCTGTGGATCTATACCCCACCACGAATCTTTAAAATTCATCGGGGTGAACAGATGCAGGTTGGCAAACTCCATAGCACTCATGCCTGTTGCAGCTGTAAGTACCGCTGATAATATATGAGTGTCACCCGTGCTGTATTGATGTTTTGTGCCAGGAGCTGCAACTAGTGGCTGTTTTAAGATATTTTTCACCCAGTCACCATTAGCAATCCATGAATTATATGCCTGATAACTGGTCTGCTTCAGCCCAGAGGTCATAGTTAATAAATGACGCACAGTTATATCTGTTTTACGCGGGTCATCCAGATATTTATCAAGAGGAAGGAAATCACTTATCTTTTGATCCAACTCTAAAAGCCCTTTATCAATAGCAATACCCACAAGAATAGATAGAACACTTTTAGTTGCTGATTTAATATTATGTATTTTTGCTCCATCCCCTTCGCGGAAATATCGCTCTAAAACTGGATAGCCATTTTGAACAATTAGCAGGCTGAAAATGCCCTTGAGTTGACCAATTTTTTCAACAGAATTTTCAAGACTAAGTGACGTAAAACCCAAAAGTGAAGGTGCTTTGGACAACCATGAATCATCCCATAGCCTTTCCTTTAATTCAGGTGTCAATCCTGAAATAGCCCCATCAACAGAAGTAGACGATTTTTCTTTCCCCGCACGATACGCATCGATTTTTTTCTCTTGCTGAGGAGTCGCCAATGCAATGGATGAATGTATTCTACTGTCAGTTAAACAAAAACTCTCAATCAAAAAGAACAGCAAGAATGCTGCTGCAGAGAGAATAATTAGATTTTTTTTCATAACTTCATGTAGTTAAAATTTGTTATCAGGGTTGCTTATTTTTGCTCCGGTCGAACATAATAATTTCCCACTCGTCACCTTTTTCATCATGTCGAAGTATATAGGTAAAATTATCACTCCCTGAGATCTTAAAATATCTATGGTCCTCACCCAGCCAGCAATCAAGCACAGAGACTACTTCTACTATTCTGTTCCCAAAAATTAACCGCCTAGGAGTTTCTTCCCCTCTATGACCGGCATAACACTCAACTTTCAACTGAAATACAGCTTCGTCATCCATAGGGTTTCCTCTGCTCTAATCTATAAAGACAAAAAATCAGGCGAAATTATAACCTATTCAGTTTTCTTCCCGCCACCAAAGCTTTATTACTCTGGCAGCTAATACCTCATCTTCTGAAAGACCAAGAACAGCCTGCAACAATTCAAGAGGCTTACAACCAGCCCTACTTGCCTCAATCTTCATGACAAGATGAATTTTACCTTTTAAGTCTAAAAATAATTCTTGAACTAACTTCCTGACATCAATCTCTATTTTTTTTCTATTCCTTTGTCGCGTAATAATAAACGAGTCCTGTTCCATAAATTTATCAAAGTCTTTTATAAGTTGGTCTAAACTTTTTAACTTTGAAGTATCAAACGATATTTCATAACCCACAAGCATATATCTAGGAGGTGCGGGCTTGCCTGTTTCGGATATGCTGATAATCAGCAACCCCTTAGGCAGTTGTTTGTTCAACTCCTCACGAATACCAGCTAGATCTTCTATAGATTCAACACATTCCATATCAAAAAACTCAGCCATACTCTCGGTTCCAACAGGTAGTGCGGGAGAAAACGACACCTTAGGTGAAGGATTAAAACCTTGAGAAAAATTGACATGTACTTTCGCCCGTTTTAAAGCCCTAAAAATTACTTGGAGCAAGTCCAGGTGACTCAAGAACCTGACATTGCCGATGCGAGTGTAGATACAGCGGTAATGATGTTTATGCAAATCACTTTCTGTTACAGACTTAAGAGGTTCTCCTTTGGTCGTCTGTTTCGAGACGCCCCCCGGATCCCCACCTTGCTGGACTAAAGGTTTAATTGTTTTAAAATCGCACACCCCACATTGTTGACACCCCTGAGTTCTACAGTCCGGTGTATATTTCCCGATCAATGCATTTGA
>CAMYJP010000263.1 GCA_947258675.1 uncultured Desulfobulbaceae bacterium
TTTGAGTGGCTCCGGCCTCTACAAAGGTATGCAGAAGGAGGCGAAACTGGTTGGAAAAAAAACTGCTACAACTGAGACGATCAGCCTTGAGGTGTCTTTACAGCTCCTTGATGAGTCTTTTCAAAATGGCTTTGGCGCCATTGGCTGCATGGCTGTTGCCAGGTCGAAGAACAGCTGCCATGGGAAAACCGGTGATGCCATCAAAAATAAGCAGCAATTTTCACAGCAGGGTCCTTTCGCAGGAGGGCCGTATCATTGTTACTGAACTTTCTGACTTGATTTAACTTGTTGTTTAACTGTTGCTTTCCGCCTTTGGTAGCGAGGGTGGTTTCAACATATCAATTGCCACGGACATTACTGCATCAAGGATCTTCATGATGATATCTTCAGTAAACTCTCCTGCAGCACGTACTTTGTCCAGTGCTAACCGCATAATCCGCTGGAGGGCATCCAAAATGGATAAGTCCTTCACTTCTTCGGCACAGGCATGAAACAAGGTGCCAAGAGTACGGGGATCATCGTGCAAACGTTGCTCAAAAGCCAGGAACAGATACCGGAGCATAACTATGGTGGCATGTCCGATCAGGCCATCGTAATCGCGCAACTGAACTTCTTTTTCCAGCTTCAGATAATGTTTCATCATCTTAAAAAACACCTCGATATCCCAGCGTTTACCATAAATATGTACAATTTCTTCGGCAGTCAGTTCTGTGTCGGAGGAGAGAATAGCCAACCAGCCTCGTTTTTGCCTGTGGCGAACAAAAACGATTTTTACCGGCAGGCCGTCTTTGGTTTCAACCAACACACTGGCCAATATTTTTGCTTTACCGGATTTCTTTTTTACCCGCTGATAAATTTCTCCAAGTCTTATATAAACATTTTGGTACCGATACAGATTGTTCGGCATGTCTTTGAGCATGCAAATCACCGGTCGACATTGATGCAAGGTCTGGATAACAGCGGGGAATGCGAACCAGCTGTCCATGAGAATATAGGCCGCATCAACCCCTGTTGCCAGAATTCTCTTCACCATGGGCTCAACCTGCTCTGTTGCCTTGGTCATCGCCTCCTTGCGTCGTTTGTATCCGCAGGTTCGCCTGTCAATATCCTTGGTGATTCCCTGCAGTCTGTTCTTTTCTTTCTCAGAGGAAAGCAGAACAAAATCCAAGGGCAGAAAACTTGCCCCATCCGACCAGCCAACGCATAGATTCTTGCCAACAATTCAACAAATTTCGAATGCGATCTGTCATAGGTGCTGTCATCTATAATGAGTACTTTTTTCCGGTCTTTGTCGGTCAACAGATCAAATACACACACGATTCTGGCTGCCACGAGAAGGAGCAGCTTGCGCCAGTTATACCGTGGTCCTTTCAACAGATCATAGGCGGCATCCTTTTTGAATTCCTGTCGTTTGTCAGTGACTATACCTCGGAAGAAATTACTGCCCTCAAACGGCAGGATAAAAATAGCCTTCAGCAGCAGGACCGGCGATACACCCCGCATTTTCCGGATGCCAGCTTTGTTCAGCAACCTGCCGATAGTGAAGTTGTCAAAGAACGTATCAATTTTGTTGTGCAGTCGTATTGCTTCTTGCTGTTTTTTGTAGTCTGTGCTAGTTTTCATATTCGCCCTTTCTCCTTGTTTTTATTGAGTTTTTTCGCAGAAACCCATTATAACAAGTTGCAAAGGGCGTTTCACTATAAATATTAATATTTTCAGCTTGTTAATGCATTGTTTTGACCGAAATTAATCAACTCAGAAAGTTCAGTTGGATAAGATTATAAATATCTGTTGTTCTATAAAATTTTACTTCCAGCACTATTATTTTTTGGAAGCTGTATTTTCTTGTCACTCTTTAGTTTCTCATTTTCCCGATACAAAAGTATTGTTTTGCCCAAAATCTGAACAATAAGCGCGCCGGTCATTTTCGAAAGTATCTCTGCCACCTCTTGGCGTCCGACCTCACTACCACTCTGAATCTTAATCTTAATGAGCTCATAAGTAAGCAGTACAGCTTCTAGGGAACTGAGCAATGAATCAGTGATTCCTTCCTTACCGATCATTACCTTCGGAGTAAGATGATGCCCTAAACCGCGAAGATATCGCACCTGTTTGCTGGTTAGTTTCTTTATCTTTTTTTTGTCGGCTTTAGTCATCTTTTTTTCTTGTTATTTGAAAGATTCAAGAATTAGGATACACAATATAACTCAGAGGTTCATGATGTTATGTAAACTTCGGGATAAAGTATGCTATCTTGCTTTAATAAAATCAAACAACAAACAGCTTCTCTAAAACAGATTTGAAATTATTTCATATCCACCGACATAGGTACCGATCATACTGCCGAATCCGGGAAGCAAAAAGGCAAGAAAAACTTTGAGCAATTTATTCTTCCACCAGCCTGATAAGGTAGCCATATCTTCCAGGACGGTTTCAAACTCCCTAACTACTGGAGGCATAGCCAACACCTGAATAAAGGCGGTTACATATCCGGCCCCGATAACAGGTGTTAGACTTGTTACCGGCGCAGCAGCGAATGCGCCGGCAATGGTCAGAGGATGTGCCAAGGCAAGCACGGCGCCCAAAGCTGAAGGAATACCGTTTGCTAATATCCAGAACATGAGATTGGCTCCGGCTACTGCCATGCCCTTCTTCAATCCGATAGCAATCAGGGAACCGATAATCACTGCAGGAATACCCCATCCCAGGATCTTTATAAAATTGCCGCTCTGAGGAAAAGAGCTGATTTCTTCCATGCAGGACTGGTTATCCTCAACAATGGCTTTCTTTATACCTTCGATATGGCCGGCTCCTACCACAGCAACAATTTTTTCACCCTCTGCCTCTTTAATTTTCTCTGCAAGAAAAATATCCCTTTCATCAATAATGACCTTTTTCAAATCAGGCATCGCTTCGCCCATTTCCGCCATCAATTCAGAGAGGACATCCTTTTTTCTCAGTTCTGCCAACTTTTCCTCATCTAGCTCTGTTTTATCAAACAGGCTGGCAAATAAAGTGGCCAGCAGATATCCTTTTTTGTAAAAAGAAGTGGAATGCCAGGCTCGGCGCAGTGTAACCCGTACATCCCTATCAGAGAGTTCCAGAGGAATCTTGTTTTCTTCTGCAATTCTAGCTGCTTCTAGAAGTTCAGTGCCTGGAAGCACTCCAAGCTGACCGCCTATTTTTTTCTGATATGATGATAAAATTAAATTTACCAGCAAAGTGCTTAACTGTTTTTTCCTGATGATTTCCTTAATATCCAGAGCAGCAAAACGTTTTCTTTCAGAAAGTGCCTTGAATCGCTTTTCATCCAGCTCCACACAGACACAGTCAGGTTTTTCATCTTCTATTACCCACCTGACCAGGTCAACAGATTCCTGAGAGACATGGGCGGTGCCGACAAGAATAATTTCTCTGTTCTTATGGGTCAAAACATGGACGTCATCAAACTGCCTGACAGTTGAAGGGATTAGCTGGCTTTCGTCATCTGCTATTGAATTATTCATTGAATATTTATTTTAAAAAAGGTGATTGATTTTTTGAGTGTTTCCAATGAAACGATTAATGATATTTTTCAGAATTCTATTTGGTTGTAAATTATCGGACAAAAAATTTTAATATTAATACATTTTGCCGCGGAACAGGTATCTTTAAGTGTAATGTATCCTTCACAAGTTATATGAATAAATTTGCTTTCAGCTCATCACTTCTACCTCGAGCCCATTCCTAATTCCTTTTATTCCGAACCTTCCTACTATTTCTCAATTATATCTCCGGTAATCCATTCATAGGGTTTCCAGTACATTTTGATTATCCACTCCCGCAGTGCCAGCAATCTTTTTTCCATCGTATACAAGGAAATATAAAGTGTCGGCACTACTACCAAGGTTAGAAATGTAGCAACCATCAATCCGAAAATAACAACTATTGCCATGGATCGCCACCACTGGCTGGATTCGCTGACCCAGGATATTGCCAAGGCATGGAAGTCAAAAGATATTCCTGTAACCATCGGCAACAAACCAAGAATGGTTGTAATAGCGGTGAGCAGGACTGGACGCAATCTGGTAGCGCCGGCAGCAACAACGGCTTCCTTAACCTCAAAGCCTCTTTGTCTGAGCTTATTTATATAATCAATTAAGACAATGCCATTGTTAACAACCACGCCAGCCAAGGAAATTACCCCAACTCCGGTCATTATTATGCCGAATGGTGCAGAAATAACAGTCAGGCCGAGAAATGCACCACCTAAAGAAAGGATAACCGCGGTCATTATTATAAACGGTTGCGATACCGAATTGAATTGGGTAACGAGAATTAAAAATATCAGAAAAAGAGCTATAACAAAGGCCTTTGATAAAAAATCTTCAGATTCTTTTTGGAACTCGAACTCGCCGGTAAAGGTTACACGATAGCCAGGCGGCAGCGGCAGATCCTGCAATAATTCTTCTGCTTGCGCCCGGGCTACCGGTCCGGGAACTTTTGTTTCATCAACATTGGCCTTAACCGTAACCACCCGTTCATGATTTATTCTGACAATATCACCGATACCTCCCGATATATCGATAGTGGCCAATGAAGTCAGTGGTACGAGTTTCCCAGACGGGGTTGGCAGAAGCAACTCCCGCAAGACATCGGTTACTCTGCGATTGGGATCGGAAAGCTGAACTGTAATATCATAATCCTCATCACCTTCTCTATAAGTGGATACCTCTAGACCATTGTAAGCTGTTTTTAATGCAAAGCCGATACTATCGGTGGTCAGGCCATACAGGGCGACCTTTTGCCTATCCACTTTGACACGCACTGTGGGTGTTCCTTCTGGTGCGCCAGTGGGTGGTCCTTCCGCCTGCTCAGCCACAGTGATTTTGGCACCGGGTATATCCTTTATCCGATCGCGAATTTCCTCAAGCGTCAGAGCGGACGGCCGTTTTCTATCTACCAGATCAAGAAACTGAATACCTACATGATTGGGAGCATTCGGGTCAAAAATCATTCCAGCACCGGCAGTGGCTATTGCCTTGCTGTAAATATACTCTATATTTCCCAGATCACTTGGGCCGGCAACTTTTCGACCTATCCGTGTTTCGTGCTCTTTCGATTCATAGGATTGATCGTATATGGCCTGTAAATCCTTCCCATCAGCTAGAGTACCAAATATATCTGTCGAACTCACACCATTGATGTGCATTTCAATCTGCTGAAGAATGGTATCCAGATAGTCAAGATCTGCCCCTTCAGGAGAGTCGACATTGACATACATCGATTTTGGATCAATATTGGGGAAGAATTCAATGGGCTTTTCAACACCTATAGCAAGCATCCAGACCTGGTATAGCAAAATAAGGAGAGCAAAGGCAGAAAAAATAACAGCAAACCTATGGTTCAGAGCCGATTTAAGCAATCGATTATAAGCAACCAACAACGGCCCTTTAATGTCTGCAGGGCTTTCGCCGGCCTTTGCCACATCATCTGCAGAAACAGCCTTATCAGTGTCAGGGGCCATATTGTATCCCGCCTCTTTTTTCTTTACCCTCATGAACATGGAGGCAAGGGCCGGGTTGATGACCATGGCGACAAAAAGGCTTGATGAAAGGGTAACAATCAATGTTAATGGGAGATAGCTCATAAATTCACCCATGATCCCAGGCCAGAAAAGCATTGGAGAAAATGCAGCCAATGTTGTCAAAGTGGATCCGATAACCGCATAGGCAACTTCAGAGGTCGCGCGCATTGCCGCCTGCAGACGAGGCACTCCCTGTTCCAGGTAACGGTATATATTCTCAACGATGACTATGGCATTATCAACCAGCATACCAAGGGCGAGGGACAGACTGAACAATACGACCATATTGAGGGTTATTCCTAGGACATAGAGCACAATAAATGAAAGAAGCATGGAAAAGGGAATTGCCATACTGACAATGACGGCGTTTCTCAAACCCATGGCAAACAGGATAACGACAACGACCAGAACAAGACCGGAAAGAATGTTATTTTCAAGGTCAGCTACCATCTGACGGATATCTTTTGCTTTATCCATCAGCTTGGTAATTTCAGTGCCTTTGGGCCATGTTGGTTTAATATGCTCCAGCATTTCATCAATGCGATCTGTGATGGCAATGATGTTCTCACCAGCCCTTTTTTTGACCATAATGGTAACAGCCTAGCCTCTCGGCCATTCAAGCGTGATCTGCTTACTTCATCCTTGAAACCGTCAACCACCAGCGCTACATCTTTCAAATAAATGGGTTGTCCCTGGTGGGTTCCCACGATGAGACCATATATCTCTTCAGGTGTTTCAAATTCTCCTGGCACACGCAACTGGAACCGACCGTCACCCAGGTGAATCGCTCCACCTGAGGTGTTACGATTTTCACTTTCAACTACCAACTGCAGAGAATTTAATGGAATATTATAGTAGGCCAATTTTTCCGGAAATGCCTCTACCCGGATTTCACGCTCAAGACCACCGGTAATTTCTACCTCCAACACGCCGGGGATAGTCTCAATCTCATCTTTCAAATTATCTGCCAGATCTTTTAAACAGGCAATACCGCATGTACCACTGATTGAAAAGACTACAATGGGTAACTCTGAAAAATTTACTTCAAATACAGAAGGGTCCTGTTCAAGATCGGATGGCAGGTCATTTTTTGCCTCATCTACCCGGTCTTTGACCTTTTGCAGGGCGTCGTCGATATCGGTTCCGGTAACAAACTCGATATTAATTGAGGAAATACCTTCAGAACTTACCGAGCGTATGGTTTTTATCCCTTCCAGTCCTTTAAGTTTTTTCTCAATTTCGATGGTAATAGAGGTTTCAATATCTGAGGAAGACACACCCTTGTAATCTGTGGAAACAAAGACGTTTGGAATAGTAATGTCCGGTTCGCTCTCCCTAGGAAGCACTTGGTAACAATAAGTGCCAAAGATAAGAATGATAACGGCTAGCACAAATACACTTATCCGCTGTCTGACCGCAGTATCGGAGATTATCACTGCCTGATCTCCTCAGGGCTGTCAACGGTTCGAATTATATTCAGACTTTGACCGATATCGACATTCCTCTGGCCCACGACAACAACCCGATCCCCTGCCTCTAACCCGGAAACTACCTGAACCTTCCAGCCATCAAGGATACCGAGCTCTACCTCTCTAATTTCCGCTTTTCCATTGTTGTCTAGATACACAAAACGTTTTTCCTTACGTGATATGACACTGTATAAGGGGACGGATAAAGCATTTATAAATTCCTGTTTGATAATTTTAACCCGGGCAAACATTCCCGGCAGCAATTCACTGGAACTGTTATCAACTTTCAACTCCAGCCGATAAAGCTGGGCCATGGAATCAGGAGCTACAGCGAGGTACTGTTTTTTACCGTTGAATTTTTTCTTGCCCAAGGCATCAACTTCAAATTCAATCTCTTCTAGCTCTCTCACTGCATCGACATCTGACTCAGGAATTCCGACAACAACCTTAACTTGATCAATCTTCAGAATCACTGCCACGGGGTCAGCTACGCTGAGTAAGAGTCCTTCTTTGGCGGTCAGTTTGTTCACAACACCTGAAATCGGCGCAATTATTGTACATCGGCTTCGCTGTAAAGCAGCAATATCCAATTCAGCAGCCAATGATTTCATTTTGGCATCGGCATCATCCAATTCTGCTTTGGAGATACTATTTTGGTCAAACAGCTTTTGCAGACGCTTTTTAGTTAATTTAGAAAGGTCAAATGATGCCTTCACAGAATTATATGTATTTTCATAATCACTAGCATCAAGTTGAACGATCACGTCCCCCTTCTGAACCTGGTCGCCTTCATTCACATGCACCGATATAACTTTTCCTCTGACC
>CAMYJP010000264.1 GCA_947258675.1 uncultured Desulfobulbaceae bacterium
CGCAATTAGAATACATGGTATCATATCATTATTCCGATAATGATCGCCTGGTCAGATTTTCAAGGATCATTCCTATTCTTTGCCTCCTGTTTGTTTGTTTTGTTACAGGTGGCTGCGGTTCTGAACCGATGCGTCCCGTGTCCCAGGAGAAACTACCCTTGTTCATAGATGATCTCCCCTTATCATCATTTGAGGAGGCAGCGCAGGAAAGTATCTCCTATTTGAAAGAACTGCCTGAGAATCAGGAAATCTTTTATCATGAAAGAACATATCCGGTATCCTGGCTCATAACTTCCTTAGAAACCTTTATTTCTGTTATTAAAGAGCACTCCTCGAAGGATCTCCAAGGCCAAATTAAAGAACAATTTGACGTATTCCAGGCCAGAGGAGCAGGTAGATTCTGGCCTCGGGGAAAAATGCTTGTCACAGGTTATTATGAACCGATTCTCAATGGGAGTTTGACCAGAACTCCGCCCTATGTCTATCCGCTATATAAGATTCCACCGGATCTGGTACTTCTCAATTCCGATGATTCAGTTGGAGAAAAAATAGGACGAATTGAAAATGGAGAATTGCAGCCCTACTGGACCAGGGAAGAAATAGAGAAGAACAATCTATTGACAGGCCATGAACTTGTTTACGTAGCAGATCCGGTGGAAGCTTTCATCCTGCATGTTCAAGGATCCGGTAAGATCCGGCTGCAAGACGGCTCAACAAAAAATGTCCATTATGCCTGTTCAAACGGCCACCAATATCGTAGTATCGGACGACTGCTGGTTGACGAAGACATAATGGAACTAGAAGACGTTACTATGCCTGCCATCAGAAAATATCTTGCCGACCACCCGGAAGAACGGGACCAAATCCTTTATCACAATGAATCTTTTATCTTTTTTCAATGGGAAGATACTGCAGGTCCTGTTGGTAGTCTTGGCAAAGTGTTGACAGCTGGAAGATCTGTGGCAGTGGATCATGATGAATTTCCGGCTGGGACTTTTGGTTTTCTAAAGACTGAAAAACCTGTACTTGATCCAAAGGGTGAAATCATTGAATGGACGCCGATGTCAAGGTTCGTTCTTTTACAGGACAGTGGATCGGCTATAAAAGGTACTGGCCGTGTTGACTTATTCTGGGGAAATGATCACTATGCTGAAACCGCTGCCGGTTCAATGAAACATGAAGGCAAACTATATTTCCTTGTCCTGAAAAAAGAGAGCAGTTGATGAAGAGTGAAACTCTCCGCTATCCACCTGAGGCGGAAAGAAAATTTTCCTCTGCAGGTAATGACCTCACAAATCACCCTCGCTGAACATCTTCAATACCAACCAATTCCTTCCCTCTGTATTTTCAAAAAATTTCTATAATGATACATTCATTTCTGATGGTTTTTCTAAAGAAGACTCAACCAGAGGCCGAAAAACATCCTTATAAAAGCTTATTTAAGCCAGGTCTCCGGACAATTCTTCTTACTCGTCTTCCGTGTATGGCAAAAACTTTAAACAACCAATGATTGCGGACAAGGAGTTGTAATGAAGCAACAGGAAATTGATTACTGGATAAGCTCCATGCTTAATTCTTCCGATGAAGTTTCTGATCTTAATATCACAGTTGGCAAACCTTTACAGGTTGAGACCTCGGGCATTCTGACTCCGGTGGAAGTTAAGCCGCCTATGCAGGAAATCACGCCTTTTCAGGCAGAGATGTTCGCATTAAACCTGATTGGGGGGGATAAACGGATATTAAAGGATTTCGTGAATACCGGCTCCTGCGATCTTTCTTACTCTTTGGGGAACAGAGCCAGATTCAGGGTCAATATCTTTTCCCAGAAAGGCAATATTTCTACGGTATTGAGAAAACTGGAAACACAAATTCCTTCAATCGACCAACTGCAACTGCCAAATGCCTTTCACAATATCGCTCGGGAAAAAAACGGATTTGTTCTTATCACCGGATCAACAGGTTCCGGTAAGTCAACCAGTCTTGCCGCCTTACTCCATAAGATCAATCAAGAGAGGCCCGTACATATTGTCACCTTGGAAGATCCTGTTGAATTTGTCCATCAACATGATAAAGCTACTTTCAACCAAAGAGAGCTTGGTAACGATTTTGATACTTTTGCAAATGGTCTGCGTGCTGCTTTGCGGCAGGCACCAAAAGTCATACTTGTCGGGGAAATGCGAGATCGGGAAACCATGGAGATCGGCCTGACAGCTGCGGAAACTGGTCATCTGGTATTAAGCACCCTGCATACTGTAAACGCAGGACAGACCATCAATCGAATTCTAGGCATGTTCGAACAGGAAGAACAACCTCAAATTCGAAACCGCCTGGTTGATACAATACGCTGGGTTGTTTGCCAGCGACTCTTACCCATGGAAGGCGGCGGTCGGGTTGCTGCCATGGAGGTTATGTCTACAAGTCTGCGTGTCAAGGATCTCATAATTAACGGGGAATCAGAAGACAAAACCTATTATGACATCATTGATCAGGGTTCAGCAATGAATATGCAGACCTTTGATCATCACATACTTGAGCTTTACGATAGCGGATTAATCTCCGAGGATACTGCGCTCGGATATTGTTCCCGGAAAACAACAATAGCCCGAGGCCTTGATCAAATGAAAGCCGCCCGGGGAGAAGCCACTACCTCAATCAGTGGATTAAAAATGAAATAGGGGAGGAAAGGAAATCATTATGATTGATCAATGTCCACATTGCCAGGAAACACTTAATCTTTCAGCAGCGCAGCTGGAAAAAGTTGAAAATGCTCTCATTAAGCTTCCCGAGGGGCAACTGCTAAAAATAAGCTGCCCCCATTGCAAAAATATTATGGAATTGAACTCAGCCGGATTTCCAACTTCTTCCGTAGCACCTTCACAAAACAAACCCATACCAATAAAACAGCAAAAAACTGCTATTCTGCCACCGAAAGAACCCAATTTGGACTGGCTTGAAAATGGTAAATATGAAGAAAAAGAAGTCATCCAGGATGTTCAGATGGTCCTTTTTCTAATGGCGAACAGCCCCCCTTTGCAGGCTGCAGTAAATGCTTTTACCGAATTGGATTATAAACCGGTATTTGCCAAATCGGCTCGCGATGCGATTGAAAAGATACAATTTAACAACTATGCTGCAGTAGTTTTGCATAGTAAATTTGAGAGCAACAATTTAAATGAAAGTGTCTTCCATGAATATATGAGAAAACTGAATATGGGCAAAAGGCGCTCAATCTTTTATATCCTGATTGGTCCTGAATTCCACAGTTTATATAATCTTGAAGCACTGACTAACAGTGCAAATTTAGTAATAAACGATAAAGAGGTGGATAGTTTGGAACTGATCTTGAAAAAAGTAATACCGGAGTATGAAGACATCTTCTCTCCATATGTAGATGCCATGCTGGAATATGGGAACAAAGAAGGCAATATGTGGGAAGATGTCAGGCGAAAAAAACCGATAAAAAAACAAAGCGATATCTTAAAAGATTTGCTGGAAATTTCCTAAACTGAATATTTCATGAATAGAACAGAGCGGATCATGAAATATCCATGCTAATTTTCTGCCAGAACTAAAATAGTAAACATTTCCAGCTGAGAACGTCCCTTTTTAAAACTCTGTCAGACCGAAATACTTTCCTTTTTTGGTTCCTCTTCCTTAGTTAAGGGTGAAAAAAGTACAGCACTGAAAAAAGCATAAAAATGACCATTTAAAGACTCAAAAAGACAGGAATTCGCAAGACA
>CAMYJP010000265.1 GCA_947258675.1 uncultured Desulfobulbaceae bacterium
TCGAGGAAACTGTGCAGTTACTTTTTCCCAATGTTTTTCGATGACCTCTTGAGCCGGTGATAAATTTGCAATACCGAAAAAATCTGCTCCCAATTCTTCAGCCATTTTTTTTAGTTTAGCTTTGAGTTCCATTTAATTTGTCTTCCCTTATCACAAAATTTTTTGGTTCGCTGTTGCCATAAATCCGCAATCACTTTTCAAATTCAAGATTTTGAGATATTTGCTGATTCTAACCGTAATTTGAGTCTTTACGAAATGTCATATTTCTTGCCAGTAGTTGTAATTCGACGGTTATCGAAATCTGTAAAGATATAATTTGAGTATGTCAAAGGTTCGGAACCTGTCAACTGTAAATGTACATAGCAGTTAACATCACCCGCAATATAATCGAGGCAGAGCCATTTCTGACCCTGCCTTTGTTTCTGTTATTCATGAAATTTCTTCACATCTAAGCTCTGCCATCAGTGCCAAAATCATATCATGCAATTCAGAAACTGCTACTCCCTTAATAAAATCTTTTTTAGGCCACGGTTCGCCATCACAACGTAGGAGTGCACGATTTAATGTTCTGCAGGCACGATTCATCTTTCCTTTTTCAATAAATGACTTAGCAGTTTCAAGCATTTGTCTCATATGCCTATCCGGTTAGCTCAGGTGTATCCTTCTCCGTTTCTGGATGAGCCCATTTGCCGCTATACAGCGTGTCGTATTGTGGCCAATCATTTACACTAACAGCAAGACCCAGAGCCCTTAGGAAAGCTGGGCCTCGCCAAAATCGGCGATTGAACCTGAAAGTGAACTCATTGAGATAAGCCTGCAAGTGCTTATGCGTTACAGCCCCCTTGTGAGTGCCAGCCAGCCAACTCTTTAGGTTGGAAACAATGAAGATGCACGAGCGGTAACCACTTACCCGTCTTATGCCCTTTATGAGTCTGTAGTGTAGCAATGTGACTGTAACCGAGTGCTTCCAAGCCGTTGTATCCCTTCCAACCATCGGTGTGAATTTTAGTCCCCATCTCTATGCTCGATTTGATCCAAGGAAGCAGAGTCTCTGCACTGGCATCAGGAATGACTACCATACGTATGCGACCGGCGCGTTTACGGAGAGCGGGTTCGCCATCAGCCTGAGAACGTTTCTGACGTTCCGGGGGGCCTTCAATGTCGTATTGTGTGGCATGGCGACCAGGCTTACGGCCGCTTGTGTCTATCCAACGCACGATCTCGACGGATATAACCACGAGCGATTTCTTCCCTTTTGAGCGGCCAGGCTTTTCTTCTTCAGGGCCACCAATGTAGCACTCGTCCACTTCGACTTCACCTTTAAGTTTTTCTCGTTCAGGTGCTACGAGTGCAGAGCGCAGCTTGTGTAACATGTTGAATGCGGTCTCGTACCGCTTGATCCCGAGCTGTTTCTGAAACTGGAGAGCAGATATGCCTGGTGTAAGAGTTGACATGAGGTACGCTGCATAGAACCAAGTAGTTAGTTGCTGGCGTGAGCGATGCATGACAGTACCTGCCTTAAGGCTGACCTGATGGCCATTGTTGCATTCGATAACGCCACGACCAGCAATAGGCCATCCTTTCTGACTACTACACTTTGGGCATACAAATCCGTTCGTGTGACGGACCCGAAATAAATATTCTGCGCAAGCTTCGTCTGTTGTGAACATGCGCACGAAATCAAGTAATGAACTTGGCTTTTCAAGCATTGGCAGTAGTTGCGTCATGGTGTTAATTTATCATGGTTGTGATACCTGAGTCAACCGGATAGGCATGTTGTCTCATTATCCAGAGTCTAGAATTAGCAAGACAAGGAATTTTGCCCCGGCCATAGATAGTGCCAGCATCAACAAATTCATCAAAGAAATCTAAGATGGCATCTATACTTGGTACATCAGGAATGGGCGTCAAAAGGAACGCATGGTATATGCCATTTTCTTCATCTATTATTCCCTGTCCTATAATCTGCTCAGAATCATTGATGTCAATACCAGCACTTATGTATTCAAAACCTTCTTTTAATATAATTAGATCGTTAATATCCTGCATACCATTAATTTCTTCCCATATAAATCCGACACCGTATCTCATGAAATTAGGCGCAGTTGCATTTCCAACAATTTGTCCCTTATCATTTATCCCAAATGCCCACTCTTGATTTCCTCCTAAATCTCCAAGTCCAGAAATCACATTAGTATTTTCCCAAATGTAAGAATGATGATAATGAGGTTCGGATATGGCATCTCCATGTCCAGCAATTTGAGAAAAATTGTTAATATCAGTTCCAACACTCGCTTGAAGCTCAGTTGGCATTTCGATAAATTGAAACCCATTTACAGTATCCCAAATAAATGCTTGGAGATATCCGCTGGGGTTTCTCGCAGTGCCGATAACTTGACCGAAATCATTAATTTCAGCAGGGCGAATGTCGCCACTACCAAATGGGTTTCTTCTTCCATTTATACTATCCCACATAAATGCCCCTGAGCTACCCCCTCCTACAACTACTCCTGAGTTATTGATTCCATTAGCCCAGCCAGTTCCAAGGTCATAAATGACATTATTTTCCCAAAGAAAAGCATGTCTGCTCCCGTTAGGGTAGTCCGAATAACCAACTATTTGACCATGATCATTAATATCGCTTGGGGTAGTTACGTTTCCGCCAAACCCTCCGATATCTTCCATTCCATTTATACTATCCCAAAGAAATGCCTGTGAATGACTAATACCATCTGAGTCCAACCAAAAACCAATGCCTACTATTTGTCCGATATCATTAAGAGCGCTTGGACTTACCTTAGTGAATTTTCCATCAAACGTTCCAAGGTCAATAACATTGTAACTCTGAATGGCAAAAGCTGATGTTGGTAAAAAAATACATACTATAACAATAACGAATTTTCCAAATAAACCTATGAAATTATGTTTTTTCACGACCCTCCCCCTTTCCTCCAATAAAAAAGCCAAGTCACCATTTATTGGCAACTCGGCTTTTGATTAAAGACGGTCTGCATTACGCCCATCCTTCCCACGATGAGTCCGCATTGTCTATAAATTTAGTATGTAATATTTAATGCTTATTAAAAGATGATATTAGCTTTAATCTGTTTCTTTTCTTATCTTATGATTTCTAATTTAAACAATACCACAGGCTGTTCATCATATCTTCCGGTATCAACCCAACGAGATCCTTTAAATTCTGGTATTCTATATTTCCAATCAATCGTATTAACTCTTTTTGCAGAGGCGAATTGAAAATCGTTATTTATTGCTTGCAAGACAGGGGGATTATTTAGAAATGCTTTTGGGTAAACAACAAATCCACTAAATCTTTTATTTTCAGAAAACGGCTCGATTTTTTCGATATAAGCAGTTGCTTCACCAGATTCGGTCTGAAATGTTCCATTCTTATCAAATATTATAAAAGGTAGTCTGATTTGATCAGCAACTTTTTTGATAAAATCTGGATGATTGACTGCATTTTCTATTCTTTTATTAAAAGATTCATTCATATAGAAAAAGATCGCCAGAATAATGCCAGCGACACCAACAATAATGCTGATTATAGTTCCAGCACTCATAGCTTTTCCCTTCTCCAGTATTTATACACCGATCGCCGGCTGTTGAGCCGCGAGAATCGCAGGCATGAGAAGGAAATGTCTTTTTATTTTCTTCTCATGCTGAGAATCGCAGTCGGCTCTAACGCACTTGATAGGCGGAGCGTGAGCGGAGCCGGTCCGCCCTATCGCTGCGCTTCACCCGCCGGGCGATGTAAAGCAGAAAATAATTAAGAACTACTGATTTTCGTGACCTACAGGCTTTCCAAACTGCCGCAAGATGGCCCGGTCGGCTGTGAAAGCGCTTGTTATCCTGCTTTATGGTTCATCTTATGTACTTCCCATGTCTCGATTACGAATAGGCAAAGTGTGTGAGCTGCATGAACGGTTAATCTCGCCTGCCTGGGCGAAATCTTTTGGGTTTGAGAACCATGTCCATGCGCTGATCCAGCATGAGTTCGCAATGCACCAATGCCATCTACAATAGAAGTTAGCCCCGAAAGGATTCGGCGTATATCATCGTCCGCGACAGTGGCCGGACTTAGATTGAGTGCATCTTGAACAGCCGACCAGAGAGGCTTGATAGTTTGCTTAGTTGGCAAAGGAACACCTTCTTCTTCGAGGATCACCTTAATTAAAGATTCAAGTAGGCTGCACGCGGCTGTCACAGCCGCTGGTGGATCTGTCTCGAGAGAAGTGAGCGCCCGTTTGAACTCAATATCAAGGGCTGGTAGATCCCCGCGACGCAACTTGTCATTGAGTTCGGCAACCGGTAGCGCATCTCCCCCAGATAGGACGATTCCTCCGTTGTGATAAGCGAGCCCACAACGTGCCAAAACATTGCGGATCCTGTCTTGACGTTCTTTGGGCTGCCCCTGACCGTAGTAGGCACCACCTCTACCTGTATCCATAAGCTGAAGAAGTACACCACCAAGAACCTTAAATGGATCAACGGTCGTATCAGCATTTACGCGATTCAACCATGATAAACACTTTTGTACGCAGTTCCCCTCTGGCGGTGTGCCTGGTGCACCTGCCTCCATAAACAAAGTGTTCAATTTGCTGTGACTGTAATAATGCTCCCCCAGCACATCGGCTACAACTGCAACTACTGGATTTGGTATCGTTTTTATCAAGTATTCACCTGTTTACAATAATTCGTTTCTTGCAGATCGGATAACGGGCTGCGAGATGAGCCGCAGTCGGCTGGGGGCGGAAATTGCGTTTTTTTGCAATTTACCGTGCCAGCCGACCGAGCGCAGCGAAGCCCGAAG
>CAMYJP010000266.1 GCA_947258675.1 uncultured Desulfobulbaceae bacterium
TATGTCAAAAGAAGCTGCAGAAAGGTATACAGGAATCTATCAGCATTGGGAGATGATCGAGTGTGGCTGGAAATACAACATGGATAATATACAGGCTTCACTGTTACTTCCTCAGATAAAAAAGATTGATTTATTTTGGGAAAAACGAAGGGACATTTACAATAAATATATTAATGGATTGAAGGCAATACCTGGAATTAATTACCCCAAAATAGTCGAAAGTTCAAAAAGCGCCTTTCATCTCTTTACTATATGGGTGGACGGAAAAAGAAGGGATTTAGTTATAAACGAACTTGGCAATAATGGCATTGGTGTAGCTGTAAATTACAGGACGATTCATCTATTAAAATATTTCAAAGGACGATTTGGTTATAAAAGAGGCATGTACCCAATATCTGAACGAATTGGAGACTCAACAATATCTCTGCCATTTTACCCTTTATTATCTGATTCTGAGATAGACTATGTTTTACGGGCACTCAAAAAAATTACAGCAGAATAACTTTAAATTTCAAGTTATTGAAAAAGGTGTGGCTAAGGTGCCAAAACAAGTAAGTCTTTGAAAGGTGGTAACTGTTCACGGGTTCAGGGTTTACTTCAAATCTGAAACATTGATTCTTTGAGCTCCGAAGGGTAACCCACACGATTAGAACGATTTGAGGAGATTGAGGCATGGCAATTGGCCCGGCGGCTAACCTGCTATGTCAACGAAAAGAAGGTACCCTGTACGTTTAACTTTAGACCTGTAAATGCTTACCCAAAACTTGGCTTTCATCCCGAATGAGTTCTATTTGCTGGCGACCGTGAGGAGGTTGGTGGGGACTGTGCTGCAGAATGACGCATACAGGAGGAATTAATAGGCGGTATCCAAAATTCAAGGTTTTTCTACGTTATCCATCCAAATCGTCTTTTCCTATTACTTAAGCTAAACTGATTTCATTGTCTTACTCCATAAACCCGTTGCCTTGATAGTGGATAGTTAATTTGTAAAATGAATATTGGTACAAAGAAGATAAAAATTTTTTTCTTTGAGTCCTGTTTAGATGGCACAGTCGGTGGCTCACATTTGTGCATGTACAATTTGATCAAAAACATGGATCAAAAGAAATTTGAATTTACCACCGGATTTTATGAAAATAACAGTTATATCGAAAAATATAATTCAATTGGTGTAGACGTTGAAATTTTGCCGCGCGAACCGGTGAGGGATGGAAACGTTTTAATAAGAAAAATCAGAAACTGGTACAGCTTGGAACACAAGTTTAAAAAGTATCTCCTTAAGTATTTTAGAGTGAAACAATTTGATATAATTGTCATAAACAACTCGATATTTCCCACCCTTTCGATCGCTCATGTCTGTAAAAGTGAAAATATTCCACTCATTGTATACGAAAGAGGATTGGCCATCTACCATAGGAAGCATATCAGAGCGTCCTCGGGTATCGATCTCTCGATACCTGTATCGAATTTTATAAAACAAAATCTTTTGAACTACCAATTTTGCGCTTCGCACATTGAAAGAGTATATGATGGCCTTGACGCCTCAAAATTTAGAGTTTCACATAATCCGGCTGAGATAAAAAAAGCTCTTAACATTCCAGTTGAAAGCAGAGTTGTTGGTATAATCGGAAATGTGAGGCCCTGGAAAGGGCAGACTTATTTCGTTGAAGCATTTAAAGAGCTTACAAATCAGTACCATAATCTTTATGGTTTGATCGTTGGTGGTTGGGGCGGAGAAGAAATGGATTTTAAAAAAAAGCTTCAAGATAATATTCGAAAGTCAGGAATAGAGAAACGGTTGTTCTTTCTTGGATATCGGGAGGATGTCTTTGAAATATTATCGATTTTAGATGTGTGTGTGCATGCGTCCACAAAACCTGAACCGTTCGGCATGGTAATATTGGAGGCGATGGCTGCCGGAACCCCAGTGGTGGCAACCAATATTGGGGGGCCGGTTGAAATTCTAAATTCCGGAGAATGTGGTATTCTGGTAGCGCCTAAAAGCAGTCATACAATCGCCGAGGCTTGCAGTAAATATCTTGATGATCCAAAATTTCGAAAGAAATTGGTTGACAATGCCTATACACGACTGATGAATCATTTTCATATTAATGGGACAGTTGAAAAGACCGCTGCCTTATTTGAAAAAGTCTATAAGACTAGACAATTAACAAAATGAGAAACGATAATTTAAAAAAATATATTTATTTTATGCGATTGAAGGTAAGGATAATTAAAAAATTATCAACCATCAAGGGTAATAATTCCAAAAGAGATATGTCTGAATTAATTCCTCTGTACAAACAGATTTGGCAGGATGCTGCAGCGAAAGTGTCGGCGGAATTTTTCGAAATCTCAAGAGGGATTTGGAAAATCGTTCTCGATAATCGAATGACTGTAATTAACAATTATAAAGTCGAGTTGGACAATCCGGTGATACTGGACCTGGCAGGGCATAGGTCACTTTGCTTCCAGCTTTTAATGGAGAATGGTTTACCTGTACCTGACCACCTTTTATTTAAATATGATGATTATATTAAACCAAGGGAATTTGTGAATAAAAATAAAAATAACCATTTTGTTATCAAACCGGATGCAGGAACCTCAGGTGCACGCGGGATTTCAACCCATATCAGAACATTGAAAGAATGCTGGTCTGCTATAGCTTTGGCTTCCACATATTGTGAAGATGTTATTATAGAAAAATTTATCACAGGTGAGTCGTATCGGTTTCTTGTTTTGGATGGAAAGGTGATTCATGCTACCCGTCGACGTGGTTATTGGGTCCATAGTGATGGGCAGTCAACAATCGCACAATTAATAAAATTACAAAAGAATCTTTCCGTGGATCTCATTCCGCCTATAAATGGTCATCCGTCCGTTAAATATAATGATCGCGACTTGGTAGCCCAATTAAATTTTCAGGACCTAACTCTTAATTCAATCCCTGATGCACACCGCCGCATTCTTGTAAAAAGCAATCCGTTCGTAAACAAAAAATTTGTTGAGTTTCGGACCGTTTTTAATGAGGATGTTACGGGTCTAGTCTCTGAAAGTCTTTGTAAACAAGCTGTTCAAGCAGCTAGTGTTTTAAATTCGAAATTTGCAGGTATTGATATAATTACCCTTGACCCAAAAGTGCCTCTTGAAGAAAGTGGTGGCGTCATCAATGAAATTAATACAACACCCGGCCTTCATCACCATTATAACCTCTTAAATGGCCGAGGCCTCTCACCTGCACTGCCTGTTTTAAAATATCTTCTAAGCATTCCCAATAATGCTTAATTCTAAATTTTAACCATAACCTAAAGGAGTTATTCTGTGGAAAACTCTGTAATTATAGACTGCTTTCCGGAGAGTGCCTTTCGCTACCGGGATAATTGCGCAATCGTGGTCATTGATGTAATTCGTGCTACCACAACTGCCATTACCGCCATCAATACCGGCCGACAAGTTTTCCCCGTCCAAACAACTGATGATGCCTTTGTCATGGCAAAATCGCTTCAAGATCCGTTGCTGGTTGGTGAGCTTGGAGGAAATATGCCCTATGGTTTCGATATTACGAACAGCCCTGCCCAAGTTGCGAGCCGTAACGATTTTCACCGTCCCATGATCCTGGTATCCTCATCAGGGACGCAACTGCTGCTTAATGCCAGGGGCGCAGAGGCCGTTTATATTAGCTGCTTTCGAAACTATTCGGCGGTTGCAAAATACATCTCAGGCC
>CAMYJP010000267.1 GCA_947258675.1 uncultured Desulfobulbaceae bacterium
GATTTGAAGCCAAACTTTTGTTTCGTCGAGTTCTTTTAAAACTACCTTTATCTTACGGATAAAATCATTCGAACTTTCTGCTGAACGTGCTTCTGCGTAGTTGGGCGTTGGTGATGTGCCACTTCTCAGTATTTGCCCTGAAACATGTTTACCGACTGAAGATTTAGCGAATTTTGTTGCAAGCTGAATAATATCAACTGCAAACTTAATCAATCTTTCCTGTATATCATCGCCTTTGGCCATAGCAAATAATGAATAATCAATTGTCAACGACTAATAATCAATGTTTCTTACTTTAACACTTATGCCCCCTGGCTCCTGGTTTTGGTCATCCCGACATCTGGTCTCTGATCACCCCAATCACCTTGCCTTGGACCAGGACCTCGCCAAACTCGTATCGCATTACTGGATAGATGTCATTTTCAGGACGTAATTGGATATGATCTTCATGCAGAAAAAAACGCTTTACCGTAGCTTCATCGTTGTCAATGAGCACAACGACAATTTCTCCATTCTGGGCATATTGCCGCGGTTCACAAATTACCAGATCGCCAGCCAGTATCCCGGCATCCTGCATCGAGTCACCCTTGACCCTTAACGCAAAAAGGTTTTGCCCCCGGTAGATATCACTATCCACCAGTACTGTCCCGTCCCATTCCTGCTGGGCATACATTGGCAGTCCTGCGGTCACTCTCCCGATAATAGGCACTTCCAATCCCCGTTGTATGGCTTTTGGCTGTCTCGTTCGATTAAGCAAATAAATCGTCCGACTGTAACGCCCATCGCGTCGCAGATACCCTTTGTCTTCCAATGCCCGCACAATCTGTGAGACTGCCGCATGGCTGACCCCCAGAGCGACTGCAGCCTGGCGCAGGCTTGGCGCCTTGCCTCGCCGAGCAATATCCTTTTCAAGATACTCAAGAAAATCTTGCTGTTTGACGGTAAGCGGTGGCCGCATATGACGTCTCCTTTTATTTATTCAGAGTTTTTCCTATCCCGTATTAAAGCTGTCGCTGTTCAATCCAAAATAGTTCTCACAGACAATGTATATGCAAATGTATAGTTATTGTAAGAAATTGTCAATACAATTATAAACATTACTCTTCCCTTTAAAAGGGAGCATTAACTCTGTGCAGTCTCGCCGGAAGGACAAATCAACTAGACAATGATAAATGAAATAAATCAAACAACCTGAAAAGCAGAAGAGTAGATTTTGTGGTACAATTATGCTATCTGTTTGGTAATGAAACAGGTCGTTAAACCGTTGGAAAAAAAATGAATGTGAAAAACTCCTCTCCAGAAAAAATAACAGTTAATATGCGGCTCGGAACACTTCCAACTCTGTGGCAAGAATCAGCTATTTTTTATTCAAACCTAGACTGTATTTTCTTTGGGCATCCGGAAAAAACCAGACAACTGCTGGAAAATGTATCAGGATTCCATGGATATGGCAGCAGATTGTTACCCATAATCGGTCTGATATTCCGAGGAAATCATAACCTGTTACTGCTCCAGGAAGAACCAGACCCGGCAATTACCCATTACTTTTCAAAATCATTAAACCTGAGGCTTCCCACAGTTGAAATTGTAAAAGTGCCAACAGAGTGCACCTTTGGCCAATTCATATATGATGAAAAAATCCGGCAGCATCTCCGCGATCATCCTGCCAAGTTAATGGACGGTTATATTACAGATTCCAGTCTTGAATCTATGGCACAAGATTTAAATAAAAAGTTGATCAATACTCACCAGTGTTGCCGGAATGCCAATGACAAAATCCTGCTGCATCGTTTTCTCAAGCAAGTAGGTTTACCTGCTTTTGACGGTGGAGAAGCAATGTTGGGTCGGGAAGTAGAAAACCGCTTTACTGAGTTAAAAAACATGGGGTACAAGAAAGCGGTTGTGAGGTCGTCACTCGGGGCATCCGGTTTTGGAATGGCGATTGCTGAACTGGATAAAATCAGGCAGCCTGCATATTTTGAAGAACTTTTTCCGGGAGAAAAAGTTCTTGTCCAGGGTTGGCTGGAGGAAGGGAACATGGGGATTGACCGGATTTTTTCACCGAGCGTACAGTTTTTCTGTGACGGTAAAGGCATAGCAACTCTTTACGATATAACCGACCAGCTCCTAAGCAAAAACTCCATCCACCAGGGGAACCTGTCTCCACCTGAAAGTTTTGCCGCTGACAGTCCTACTCACAAGGAAATACTTCGACAGGCTCAAATAACCACCTCCTGGATAGGTTCGCTGGGGTACAGTGGCACCGGAAGCATCGATTTTCTTGTCAGTACTGCTGGAGAAAAAATAACTGTTTATATCTGTGAAGTAAACGCCCGAGTTACAGGGGCAACTTACCCTTCCCTGCTCGCCAGAAATTTCAATCCTAAAGGCGCCTGGCTTATGCGAAATATATCCTTTGGCCCATGCATGACTGCCCAGGAATTCTTCGATTTACTGGCACAAAGGGATATCTTATATGTTCCCGGTAGCAAAAAAGGTATCCTGCCGTTGAATGTCATCATTTCTGAAAACCGACAGATTACCAAATGCCAACTGCTGGTTCTCAGCCCAATGATGCAACAATGCGTGGAAATAATTGAAGCCTTTCCAGACCTGCTCCCTTCATCCTGTACTTTTGACCGAGATTGAACCACTCAACCCGAATAATTAATCGAGTTAATACTCTCCCTTCCTAGACCATTATCCAAGGTTAGTTTCGCACTATTTTCCCTCCATGATATTTTTCTAGGTTAAGCCCAGGTATTTACAATAATTTATGGAGTAATTATTCTTTTAGACAGAAATGTTTTGATCAGCAAAATCCTTGAGAGTAGGCCTATGATTGGAACAAATAAACAGAGTGGATTTCTATCAGATATTTATCTAAAGACCTTTAATAAAAAAGATCTAAAAGCCCATCATCCTCCACTTCCTCTTCTGTCTCTTTAAGGAATTGAAATTTAATTTTAGAGAAACAGTCACAGTGAAAATATTCATGAACTCTGGCTGCAACAGTATCTTTATCTCCAACAGAAGCGAAAAGCGCCCCTGCAAGAGCTCCAATACTCGTGCCGACGATAATTTCAGGGATAATATCTTCCTTTAGGAGAGTATTCAGAACTCCAATATGAGCAAGGCCACGTGCGCCACCGCCTCCAAGCACCAATCCTATTTTTTTCTTTTTTTTGGCGATCAATTTTATTCCTTCACTAATACTGCAGCAAAACTGAAACGAACACCGGATAAATTTGAAACTATAAATCCGGCTTCCTTTGCTATGTTCAGCGATTCCTGAAAATTATCTGCTGATACATGAAATTTAGGTTCAGCTATCATGAAATTCCCCTTTGGTTTCAAGATATCAAAAACCTGTTTGAAAAAAAATTTCTATTTTCAATTTCATGAACCATCCAGAAAGCCAGAACAAAATCAACCTGGTCAGCTAGTCTTATATCATCTGTCGTGCAAAGTCGGGCGAGAATTCTTTCAGCAAGTCCAGCTCGCTTTGCTCGCTTTTCAAGCACATCCAGCATTTTCTGCTGCAGGTCAACCGATAGTACCCGGCCTTTGCTGCCAACGATTTTTGCCATACCAATGGAGAAATATCCCATGCCGCAACCGATATCAGCTGCAGTCATCCCTTTTGTCAGATATGGCGCGAAAAGTATCTCCGGTTTGTGAAAAAAATGGCGTACCGGATTATCAAATGTGTAAGCCAGCCA
>CAMYJP010000268.1 GCA_947258675.1 uncultured Desulfobulbaceae bacterium
CTCTGGGTAGGTTATTGTTATTTCCTGACCGGTATGTAACGTCGCTTTAGCAATAGTCCTTTTGTAACAGGTGTTACTGGAGTCGCTGCCTTTTGCTATGAATTCTCCATATAACATTTTTGGATAAGAATGTGTCAAATCTGGAGTGCCTATGTCTTTAATGTGAACTATTTTTCCATAATTGCCGTGCGGTGTCGTCCATACTTTGAAATCCTTCTGGCCCTTATAAGTCGGTTGTGGAATACTTGCTCCTGGATGCTTCGGTTTCGGAGCTGCATTTACCGAAGACAAAAAACTTGCCACAAACATCACAACAAACACCATTTTTAGGTAACTAATTACTTTCATGTTATTTTCCTCCTTTGAGGGTCTTAGTCTTTTTCTCCTTTAATTTTATTACTCCACTTAAACTATAAGACGATGGAGATCAGAAAATCTTGCATAAAACATTCTGTTCCTGTCTTGAATTATCCGACACATTGTTTATCAGCTATGATACCGACAACAAAGTGAACGCTACGCACAGGAAAAGCCCTACTTAAGGGTTAAAATCAGTGCAGATAAATTGATGGGTGAGAGTTCAAAGCTAATTTGATCATTTGCCTTATTGTGGTTTGATTATTTTGGAAGGAAAAAATGGAATGAGATGGGATTACTAAAACAACATAAGTTGCCAAAATCTGATATAGTTAAAAACAGCCTTTCGTTCAAGATGAAATCTGGTTATGGCAGATCAATATTTCCCAAATTGTCCAGGACAAGCTGCAATATAGTTTGACTTTTAGGGAGGAGCTTAATCCCATTTCCACCGTTCTTCCTTCTCAATACTTACAGCGTAAAATCGCTACGCTATGACAAGTTGCGAACAGGGCAAAGAGCGTGCTTTCAAAAACAGAGAATTCTAGGGAAAAATATGATGGCTGTCAACGCGTTTATAAGCCTTGAGAATACACAAAGATGAAGCCTGACCTGTTATTTTTTTCACTATTGACCGGTTGTCGGCACTCTAAAATAATCTATTCCATAATTTCCTATATAGTTATCCCTATAATAATCGTAGGCATGGCATACTCCGCAAGCGGCATATTCTTCCATGGTGGTATATGCCGGCACAGGAGCAGCTTTTTTCTGATGGCAAGCCATCCAGCAGGTGTTGTCAAAAACCCTGGTATCATCATTTCGCAGGGAGCTGGCCCGGAGAACCGCACCAATGCTGTTTGCTAAATCGACTCCCCCGGAAATTACCGCCGGCATTGCACCGTCTTCCGCCAAATACTCGAAAGGCAAGCCGTCAAAGTCAAAACCGTTTGCCGTGGTGCGGCCGCTCAGTTTTCCATCCCGCATCATGACTGGGTACGTAGAACCATGGACATTGTGACAGGTAACACATGAGTGGACCGAATCAGACCCGCCCCGGTTCGGGTTGCCAGTAAGGGTGTCCCAGTCCGAATCCCACCACATATCATCTCCGGGAAAGACCAATCCATCCGGAAAATCGGGAAATTGGTGGTACAGGTGCGACCTGTGACTGTTGGCTTCGTAATAGGCTTTCCCATATGCCTGGTTTGGGCCGCTATTATTGAAATTGGTGGCAAAGGGCGGAATATCGTTAAAAAAGCTGCTGCTTATGTGACATTGGAAGCAGAGCTTAAAATCCGTGGTCTCATCAATGGCTTCCCATCCCTGAACTTTAGGAATGCGCAGAGGGTAATCCCCACCAATCATCAGAAGCCGATACCCTCCCTGATATACGCTGTAATCCTGATCGACAAAACTCTCGGACACTGGGCCAAGATACGCATAGGTTCGATGCTCACCATCAATATGGCGAAGGCTCTTGTCATGGCACTCTTTGCACTCATATCCGGTGTGACCGGTAAGATAATACCCCCAGGTCTGGGAGGAGTCCCCGGCAATATTCGGCGCAGATACTCCCAGAATCAATGAAGTGCCGCTGTCATGGCAGCCGGCACACCACTTCTCTTTTCCTGCTGCCAGGCCATTGGCGTCATAAACACCGATATCACAGATGTTTTTTGCGCCAAAATTAGGATCCGTGACCCCGGCAAAAGGACCGCCTTCGCTATGGCAAACATCGCAGACATTCGTTTCAGCCAGGTCATATCTGCTGTCACCATCACTGTCAGTCCCGGACTTGAAATATGGAAATTTATTAATGTCATGGCAGGCTGTACAGATGATATTGGGCCCGATCTGATCATCGCTGTCCAGTTCTGTGTGGGTTGAATGGCTATGGAAAGTGCCGGCGCCCTGGCTGAACTTGCCGGGCTCATATTCATAACCAGGATCATGACCGTGACAGGATTCACAGTTGCTTCCTCCCGCGCCACCGGCACCGTGGGAAAATCCGATTGCATGGAAATGGCAATCGGAGCAGGCTCTGGATGAAAAATGGTCGTCATTGATTGGCGCAGCAGGACTCCAATGCTGTGTTTGGGTATGACAGACCTGACAGATGCCTTCCGGTGTCTGGGTGTTGCTTTCATCCACAAAACCGCCAGGCAGAGGATTGTTGTTGCCATCTTCATAGCCACCGTTGGGATCAAAAAACTTGACACTACGATTACCGCTGTTAGGAGTAACCATTGCAGATTTTAGCAATTGGCCATACATGATCCCAAATTCTTGATTCTCAATAAATGGATAATCAGGAGAAGCAGGGTCAACCGCTTCGGATATCATTATGGTGGTAGATGTTGCGGAGTTGATTTCAAAGGTGTATGTGGGGTGAGCTTTGTCTGTTATTAAAATTAACCCTCTCCCCGCGGAGGTCTTACTCCCCCAGTCTATTGGGTCCGACCAGCCGGCTCGAGTAGGTTCCGTAAGTGTGTATTCAATGACTGTATTGTCACCGTTATCGATAATGCCTCCTGGATTAATGGTGCCGCTGACAAGAAAAATATCCTCACTGTGTGTAGGAAAGTGAAAAAGTTGGAACTGAAAATGAGGGTTATGGCAATCAAGGCAAGCGGTTGTCCAATCGCCATAAGGCCCTAATTGGCCACCATGAATCACTGCATTGGAATGTGTAGCCACATCAATGGCTGTCACACCGTTATGGCAGGTTGCACAAATTGCACTGCGATCCAGGTCCGGCAGAGGATCGGTATGACAACCTTCGCACGTGACACCGTGTGCCAGATCATGGGGCGCATGTGGAATGGTCGCGAATGTTTTCGAAGGTGAATTAATGAAGAATAAAGCAGAAAAAACAAACACGAATAAAATTATTTTCACATAAGTCATTTAGTTATCCCCCCCAGAGATAAATAGCTAAAGTGATATGTAAAAGGACATTTATATGCCTGAAACTGTCTTGTAACAAGCAGTCTGTGTATTACATCCTTATTAACTCTCTAAATATTGAGCAAAATTTATGCCCCCAAAGAGTCCTCCTTGAAATATTGCATTATTTCAATATGTTATTAATTGATATTTCAAGCAAGACCAATTAAAGGACGATCTCAAATGGAAGATATTCTGTCAATTGATAGAATAATTGCGAATTAGCGAAGAAAGGGAAAAAATTGGATATGGTTTTTGAAAATAAAGAGGGGTAGTTAATGGTTTCTAAAATTCCTTGAAAAATGTTGTACTGAATTTAAATCAAAATGGGTTGCCAATACACGTAATAAATGTGTTGCCAAAATGTGTTGTTAAAATTTTTGATTTCCATTTAACATTTA
>CAMYJP010000269.1 GCA_947258675.1 uncultured Desulfobulbaceae bacterium
AGTTCATCCCTATAGTTATCTTTTTCACGCTGGGATTGTTCATTTTGTCTAATAATATCATAGAGATAACTGGAAACAGTTATGTGGATGAGGTTATTCTGCTGCAATTGTTTATTGTAGCGTTTATTTCGTCGATCAATTCTCCCCTCGGTTTTCTTTCAAAAATAACAAACAAGTTCATCCTGTATTGTTTCGGCGCGTTTATTATTTTCGGGCTTTTGTCTACCTTGATCAACATGGTTCCTTCTCATATTGCTCTAAGAGGAGGGTTGTTGATCGCTAAGCCATTAATAATTCTTCTCGTTTTTCTGCTTTTCAGCTTTGTCGAAATATCCAAATTAAAGATATATAAATATATTTATGTTTTTTTTCTGGTAGTCTGCCTTTTGTCCATTTCATGGACTTTGATCTTTGAAATAATATTTTCATTTAATCCAGCGACTGGTGTGTCGTTAGAATCTAAGAGATTTATGGGTTTACAGGTTTTTAGATCATTTTACCGGCATCCAGGGACATACAGTTCAATAATGATCTTGGTGAGTAATTATTTTTTCGCAGTCATGTTATTTAAACGGAGAAGGCTGGATCTGATTTTGTTTGCGATAGCTGTTTTGGGGATGGTCTCTACGTTTCGCGTAAAAGTTATTATTTTACTGCCAGTGTCCTGTACGGTCATATGGCTTCTTTATATTTTAAAGGAGAATGAGGGGAATATCAGGGCGCTCCCTATAAAAAATATATTTATAGTTGGGACGGGGCTACTCTTATTGTCAGTTGGTTTATACGTGGCAAAGGACAAATTGATCTTTTACTCTACGGAGCAAACCGTAAGGACAGAAATATTTTTAACTTCATTTGAAGTTTCAAAGGATAATTATGGGCTTGGTGCCGGGTTTGGTCGTTATGGCGGCGCAGTAAGCACAAGATATTACAGCCCCCTCTATTATAAATATAATTTATATAAAATACGTGGAGCCTCGCCTGAAAAATCGAATTTTATTACCGACCAGTGGTGGGCGTGGTACATTGGAGAAGCCGGAATATTCGGTATGCTGTTTTTCCTTGCGGCGCTTTTTTTCCTCAGCATGGAATTGGCTTCTATTTCAAGCTATCATCACCATAAGGATTATGACCTTTCCATTATAGGTTACACTGCTATTGGGGGATTGATTTATGGGTTTGGCAGTGGATTTGCCATGGCCGGTTTATCTGGCCCTCCTTCATCTTATTTTATCATGGGGCTGACAGGTTTAACTCTTAATTTGCATTATACTTCGACTGGCAGCAATTGAATGGATCTTTAACCTGTTATGATTGCGCATCCATCTGCAGGTATTTTTTATACCAGCAGGAAATGATGAAGCTTCGTTAGCCTGTTAAAATAATTTAGATTAACTTTCTATTAAGCTATAGACCAAAGTGCCTTCGCTTCTCAGATCAACATTAACATATGCTCCGGGTGTTCTTGTACGTCGGGCAATTGCATATTTGATCGTAATCATATTTACCCGCCTCCTTGCGCCAGCCGAGTTCGGCTTGTATTCGCTTGTAATAACCTATGGTGAATTGCTCGACTCAGTATTCATGAACTGGTCCCGACTTGGCATGCTTCGCTTTTTGCGAAAACATGATAGTGCTGATGAAGGAGGGCTGGTAAAAGCAAATCTTTATATCTATGCGATCAACATCATGGCGGGGTTGCTCGGTGCCGCTTTATTATCATTATCTGTTGGCGACTCTACATCTTCTCTTCAATTCTTTTTTGCCCTGACTGTTTACCTCATAGGTAATTCGGCCATGCGTTTTAGTTTGACGATCTTAAGGGTTTTAGAGAAACAAAAACTTTATACAGTGCTTGAAATCGTCAGGCCTACGTTATCTTTTGCAGGAATTTTTCTCGTAATTCCTTTTCTTGGCCTATCGTATGGCTCTCTGGCCTTTGGTTTTTTCGCTGTTACTGCTCTATTTGGCATTGGGTCACTAATATGGACCACAAAGAAATACCAGAGCTCTTCTGCAAACTGGATGTTCATGCAACAGATGATGCGCTATGCGCTTCCATTGGTTATGACATTTTTTCTTGGTGCAATAGTCAAGGCAACAGACAGATACATGCTTAATCTGTTCTCTGGGGCTGCCATGGTAGGAATATACGCTGCAAGTTATTCTCTTTCGCGTCCACCCTTTGAATTACTATTCAATACTATTAATTTAGGGACATATCCCAAATTGGTATCTCTCTACGAGAATGAAAGTGAACAGTCCGCGGCTCAGTATCTTGAACATCTTGTCAGGATACAGATATACTGGGGGTTTCCTATGGTCGTGGGAATTGCCACATTGGCAGAGCCATTTGCGAACATCATGCTTGGAGAAGAATATCGCCATGCAGCCACTATATTAATGCCATTAATGGCATTGACGGGGCTTTGTGCCGGACTTAAAGCTTTTGCTTTTGACCAGGTATTTCATTTGAAACAGCGCCCGATGATACTCAATTATACGTTGTTGGCTGCTGCAATGCTTAATGTTGTCTTGAATTATTTTTTCATTTTATCATTTGGAGCTTACGGTGTGGCTTGGGCAACATTACTTTCTTACTTTCTTGCCTTAATGCTTAGCATTATACTGTCAATAAGATTGTTTCCGTTGTCTTTTTCCATCAAAGAAGCTGGTATAGCCTTTGTTTCCTCATTGGTCATGTGGTGGGGGCTTTCCTTGATCAGGTCTGCCATGCAAGAACAAATTATCTTGCAAGTGTGTGTTGGTATTCCTTTGGGGGTGGTTTGTTATTTTATAGTTTCCCTCGTATTGGGGTCACACATCACAAAAAACATCTTAAAGCGTATGCGCATGAATTAACTGGAAATTAAATGAGCCACTTTCTTTTTTACATACCTTCTTTTGCAGGAGGTGGGGCAGAACGAGTTGCGATCATCCTGGCAAATCATTTTAATAAAAGTGGAAACAAAGTTTCGTTTGTGGTCAATAATTCCGATGGTCCCCTTAAGCGATTGCTCTCCCAGGATATATCCATTCATGAACTGAACCCAAAAAGTAACTTTACTTCAATTTTCTTATTTTCGTCTGTGATCAAAAAGATCGAACCAGATCATATTTATTGCTGGAATGGACTCTGTCCCATTGTTGGTGTGATTGCGGGGGTGTTGACAGGTATGAAAGACAAAGTTGTCATTTCATATCGGAATATATATTGTGCTGATGATCCATTAGGAAAAAAAATAATCCATTATTGCGCTTCTGTCCTTTCACGCTTGTCATTTCGTACGATTTGCATATCTTCAGATATAAAATTATTACTTGTCAATAAATTTAAAGCGTCGTCCAAAAAACTCGAAGTCATATATAATCCGATTGACCTGGATGAAATTAATCGAAAATGTATGGAACCAATTCCGGAAGTTTTATCGGAGTACCGGGACGAGAAGCCATTCATCCTTGCAGTTGGCAGATTTGTTAATCAAAAAGATTACCCTACTTTGATCAGTGCGTTCCATCGCAACCACCAGGAATATCCTCACCCGGAAGTGAGCGCCGCCGATTCCAGAAGCTACACTCTGGAATTGAATGATACGTGCCTTGAATGTCACCCTGACCAGCACGAATTAAGCCAGGACAGCAACCACGCCCGCGCTCTGGCCGAGGGCAACACCGATGCCCCCGTTTGCGTAGATTGTCACGGGTC
>CAMYJP010000270.1 GCA_947258675.1 uncultured Desulfobulbaceae bacterium
CAGCCATTTGGCAATAAATCCGCCGGTTGGAGGGAGCCCCATGAGGTTGACCCCGGCAATAGCATAAGCAAAAACAGTAACAGGAAGATACGTTCTAATCCCAGAGAGTTCATTAATTCTGTCATGGCCTACATGGAGAAAGACGGCACCCGCAGCCATAAACATGGCTGACTTTGCCCAGGCATGTCCCAAAGCCATGAACAATACAGCGCTCCAGAGGTGGCCACTCCCATCCATTTGCACAAGAGGAAATGCCACAAAAAGATAACCAAGCTGTGAAACCGTTGAATAAGCCACCAGCAGTTTCAGACGCTGCTGCCGCATAGCTTGAAAAGCCCCCCAGAGTATGGCGCCGCATCCCAGGAGGCCGATAAACTCAAGAGCCTGTCTAGAAATCACCGGGTAGAAAATATCAAACCAGAAACGAAAGAGAAGATAGAAGGAACCTTTTACAACCAATGCTGACAAAATTGCACTTACTGGCGCCAAAGCATTCGCATGTGCCGGCGGAAGCCAGAAATGCATGGGAAAAAGTGCTGTTTTCAGAAGGAGTCCTATAGTGATTAGTGTAAGAGCAGCTTTTGCAGCTGGTGTAGCGGATGCTAATGTTTTAAGCATGGATAAATCATGATAACGCCGTTAGAGAGGCGGCAGCGATCCCGACAATCTCAAGGGTTACATAAATATTAAAAACATCGCCGGCAAGGAAAAGCCCGTTTAAACCAGCAAGGAGCATCATCCATAATGGCCAGAAATATTGCTGTTGCCTTTCATGTCGAATAATCTGTTTATCGGTAGCGATTCTGAAGGAAAAATACCCATAAGCGTAAAAAGTAATGCTCAGTCCGGTAATAGCAGTCATTGCCAGAAGTAATATTGAAGGACCGTCGATCTGAAGAGTTATGCCGAGAGGTGGAAACCATCCGCCAATACTGTATCTCATCGGTCCGTAAATATACAGTTGTCGAAATAAGACAGTGACAACAAGCCCATTTAATAATGAAGTTGCCAGACATATATAAAATGCGAACCTTCGAACCATAAAGGTTGTCAATCCGGCTAAAAGGGGCAGGATGATAGGCCAGACTATAGAGGAAGGAGATTCGAGGACCATCAATCCCCGGCTCCCTCAACTGATTGCTGATTCTGCCTGGCCTTTAAAAGGGAAATATTGGTGGTTTCCTGAACCCGGCAGGCAAGGATAAGTGCCAGAGCTGTAGTGCTTACTGATACTACAATACCTGTGAGCACCATGGCATGAGGGACCGGATCAATTGTTCGAGAACCTGAGTAATAGGCAGTGGCAATCAATATGAGGAAAATTCCAGATGACATGACATTGACAGCCAAGATTTTTCGAAGAAGATGTGAGCAGGCAATCAACCCAAAAAAACCTATGGCGAAAAGGATGAGACCGGCAAGAGTGTATAGCAAACTACTTTCTATCATCTCTTTTTCCTTTTTATCAGTCGTTTTCGAGGGATTATCAACGGTGGCAAATCTTCTGCCGGTCTACCACCTGCAAAGAGAGCGGCTAGGGTTAAACCAATGGAAACAGCGCAGACAACTTCGATGAGTAATATAAGTGAGCCAGACCATTGAATAGGGTATTGCAGGAGATCTCGATCCAATAGCAGACAGAAGGCGGCAACTGCTAAAAAAAATAAGGGGCCTGCTGCCAGGCCGCCTCGTATAAGTTTTACCGGAACATTTCTAAGCCAAGGCAAGTTGGAAACCAGCAACAGAACACCAATTCCACCAAGAAGGGCTCCACCTTGAAATGCTCCACCCGCAAAGTGACTTCCCTGCCAGACCATATAAGCGGCTGCTATTATCATGAGAGGAACAAGAAGACGGACAATAGCAGTCTGTATTGGGCTGGCATCCATTAATGGGCTTGGAATATATACTTCAGTCATAGACCAGCAGCCAAGCGCTGCCAGAAAGAGGACCATAACCTCGAGTAAGGTGTCGTAACCACGGAAATTAAGTAGTACAGCAGTTACCGGGCTTACTACCCCGCTTTGATTGAGCTTTTGCGAAACAAGCATCTCTAGTCCCTGCCTGTTAATAGGTATGGACCAGACAATACTCCCTAAAAACACTGTCAGAACAACAAGCAATAACAGTACAACCAATAGAACGGGATCAGATTTTTTACGATCAGAATGCGTTATCATCTCTTTCTTCTTCCAGATCCAGGCGACGTTCTTCTTTTTGACTGCGTTCGATGCGTCGTAAAGCAGAAAGGCAGAGGGGGCCGGTAAGTCCGGCGCCTATAGCTGCTTCTGCCAAGGCAACGTCTGGGGCGTTCATTCTGACCCAGGCTAGAGCCATCATTAACCCAAAGGAGATGAAAAGAATCACGGCCTTAAAAATATCATCGGTGGCCAATAAACGCCAGGCCAGCCATAAGAGGGTCGCAATCAGCGTAATGTCAAACGCTATGAGGATATAGGTCATGATGAACGTCTCCAGGGCTGGATTCCTTGTTTTCTTGCGCTTCGTGCTACTAGATGGCAGGATGCGGAACTGGCAATCAAAACCAGAAGCCATATTAACAGGAGCTTTCCTATGATGAGAATTGAATCGGATTGTAACGCAAGGCCAATAACTACCAAGAATAAGCCGACATTGTCTGCCTTTGTCAGTGCATGCAATCGAGAATAAATATCTGGAAAGCGTATAAGACCCAGTGTGCCAGAAAGAAAAAACGGTACCCCGGCACCTACGAGCAGAATTCCTAAATATTCCATGTTACTATCCCTTCTGTTTTTCTTCCTTCATAGCTTGCCAGGCTCTCCGAATGAAAGTCATGACAGTAAGCACAGCCAGCAAAGCAAAAACAAGGGCAACGTCAAGCAGCGCATTGTTTGCCATACCCTTAGAAAGAACAAGTAAAATGGAGATTCCGCAGGTCCCAAAAAGTTGGGCAGCCATCATCCGGTCAGCAGCAGTTGGCCCTAAAAGGATGCGCAGCATACCGGCAACAACGGCAAACAGTAAAATTAAGGCAATCAGATAATATAGGCTATTCACTTTTCCTCTGGTGGCTGAATGTTAAATAAAGTGGCTATGTGTCCTTCAAGTTTCTGAATATTTGTCCAGGTCGGCATGCTGGTGTCAATGGTATGAATGATTATCGAATTATCTTCAATATCAACGGTGAGAGTGCCGGGAAGCAGGCTGATGGTATTGGCCAATAGGACTCTAGAAGAACCTTCCGGTAGAAAAGTAGTAAAAGGAACCAAACCTGGATCAACTAACACTTTTGGGCCCAGAGTGCGTCGCATAACGTCAATGCCGCTAAGAAAGGACTGCTTGAGAAAATAAAAAACAAAGAAAAAGAAAGCAACAGGTCGAGGATATTTTACAGAGGGGCTGGTCAACGATACATTGCATATACCTGCCAGAATAATTGCAGGTATGCCAATTATCCAGCTCTTTCTGTCACCATTTGTCAGAAGGATCCAAATTAATGCGTACACACCCAGGTGAACCCAGAAGGGCCAATCCAATAAAGCTCGATATATGCGATGAAGAAATAGAAAGTTTTTTACCATGGAATCTCTTTTAAATATGATTTTAATACAAAAATTCCAGGACGAAACAGGTACTTCTGCGACAAGTTCACAGTTTACGGGTTACAGTTACCGGTACGACATTAACAGCCTAATGCAGAATACTTATGAATTGCACGTAAAGTATCATTTTCGGGAAATTAGACTTTTTAGGGTTTGACCGTAAACCTGGAATACAGTCCCACAGATTGTAACTTTTATTTCAATATATCATAATGTTATATAAACTCATAAAGTTACACTCGTAATATATCTTTACCATAATCATATATAGGTGCGGTTGGCAATGATCATACTTATAGATAAAGGGAAGAAATATGATGCAGGACAGTAACAACAGCGAGTGGAGAGTTGTCAGAAAATATATCTTTTAATAATAAGTATGACTATCACAGACAGTTGTTCAGCAACAGCTGTGAAAAACAGGAAGACCAGCAATTTTATATGCCTGATTGAAGCCTCCTGGAAAAAGCTCATATAGATATTTGGTTGTCCCTTGTTGCAGGTTGAATATATCAGCTATGGCTTTTGAAAAAAC
>CAMYJP010000271.1 GCA_947258675.1 uncultured Desulfobulbaceae bacterium
TTTGGTACGTACAGTAGAGAGCAATGAGAACTTTCCAAGAAGATTTATTGACTATTGATGATGGCAATCTTGACCGACATTGTCGTAGGGTCAATCTTCCATTGATAGCAGATAGTGATGATGGGTGAGTCAAGCAAGCTGGCCTGTAATATTGGCTTAACAAAAAAAACGATCTAGAAACGATCCTTTGGAGCACTAAGGTTAGAAGGCCAAGTTTAATAATTGTTGATAGGACTTTAAAGATGTTTTTATATATACTTATTGACAGTTAAATTGATTATTCCCTCATTTTTCTAATAACTTTCAAACATTTTTTACAAGTTACATCTTTTGAGTTTACTGTAGCAATACCCTCATCCTCTGCACGATGAGCTGCTTCTTTGTCACGAGGATTGCATGAAACCATGCCATTTTCATTTAAATAGTGTAGGTCTTGAATTCCTGGCCTTTTTTGGCTCCTCGATAGCATCTAAATTCCGTTTGTGTTTGTTACTTTTAGCGCTACGGCTCAGCGGTTGACAGCGCGTCAGTGCTGGCAATTCGTTTTAATGCATTTGTTGGATTGGTTTAATTTTCATTTGCTGTATCCTTTCAAAAGTCCATGCTGGGTCGAATGAAATTACAGATAACCCCCAAAATAACGCGAAAGGAATTCCTGAAAAAATACTTAACATTAACATACCGAAGAATTGTTCTGGAAATTCTCCACTTGTAGATGGATTAAAATAAGACCTACTTAGTGTGCCCAAACAGCCAGCTACTGAGAGCATTAAAAGACAAACAAGAAATTTACCATCTTTGAATTTCCACCTAAATAAATATGCAATATGGAGAAACAAGCTATAGAAGATACTCACGGTAATCGTTGAGTATCCTTGTGAGGTCGGATCAGGAGGGAAGTCGTGGTATCCGGTTTCTCCACCCATTCCGTATATGTTTATAAAAAATCCTGCAAGTAATCCTGATAGTATGGCTGAAATAATAACGGGAAATAGCCTTGGAGGAAGATTTGACAGTAATCTTTTATTTTCTACTGAGTTAGTGAGTATAATCGCTGCACCCAGAGAGAAACCTAATATCGCACCTCTAACGCCCATACTCGATAAATAAAAAAAACCGCTTGCTGCACCGGCAATAGCTGAGGAAAGTAAAAGTAATGAGTATTTGATTGTTATTTTTGTTTTGTCCATTTTCTAAGTCACCTTTTTAAAGTTTTCACAGGGTTGGTTTGTGATTAGTGCAAAATAGTCAGGCAAAGCCTCTTTTTCTGCTTTTGAACAAATTTCCTTACTTATCGGGAGTGAGAGGGGGTATTTATCTTTAGAATATTGAGAAATGATATGAAAATTTTTTTGAATAAAACAATGCCTTCTTGGATTAACCATAGCCTCATTCATCTCTGCCCATATGTTATTAAGCGGCTCACTATCCACATTGCCGAAACTCAATGGGATAAAATCACAAGGACAAACTTCACCTGCCGAATCAATAAACATATGCTGCGTGCCTGCTCCACATCCAAAAAGTTCTGGACTCTCAATCTGGTTAAAAGCACAAACTTTTGGCAAACGACCTTTTCTGTTTGTCATCACATGAAATTCTCTCAATTTTTCAATATGGCTCTGACTGAGAAAAGTTTCCTCATGTCCTTGGTCAAGGTTGCCACATGGCATAGGTTCAACAATCCTAAATTCATGGACTCCAAGTCTACGTGCAATGCTGTATAATTTTTCATGATTATTTTCTTCCACGAGATGACGAGAAGCAACAACACCAATCATGGTGTAGAAACCATATTTTTTGGAAAGACGAAGAGCTGCTATGGCTTGATTATACGCATTATTTGCTCCGCGCATTTGGTTGTGCACTTTTTCGTCAGAATGATCAAGGCTGACGCAAAATGCCCAAAGCCCTGAATCCTTTAAAGCTTGCGCTTTTTCTTCATTAAAAGTTGCCCCTGAGCTGAATAGTATTGTTGTGGCACCTGCATTGGATGCGGCGGTGACTAATTTTGGGATATCATTGCGAACCAAGGGTTCGCCCCCTGTAAAACCAATGATGCTCGTACCAAGGTTTTTAAGGTCTTGAATTGTTGAAATCCAGGTTTCTGTGGAAAGGCTATCTATCCTTCTTTTTTTGTAGCTACAGTGCCAACAATCATTTGGGCAATCAGCAGTTACTGCCAGAAAAGCAGAGACCGGACTAAGGCGTCTACCACTGAGCAAGTTTTCGAACATTCGATCAAATGCTACACTCGGGAACGGTGGTAAGAACGAATTCAACACCCATTTTCCTTGGTGTTTCGATATCAGTTCACCATCCAGCCACTCTCGCATAAAGGAAATGGAATTCTTTTTTGCATAGCCTTTTTCGATTTCATTTTGAACACTCGACGGCAGACGCTGAACACCTTGAGAACGTAATTCTCTAAGCACTTTGATGGGAGTTGAAGTGATCTTTGGATTAAAAAGAATTCGTAACAGTTTTAAAAGTTGTAAGTTCATTTAAGCCTTGCAATTACAATTAGATAATGGTGTTCAATAGGATTATCGTTTGTTTTCAATAAATTCTCAAAATAGTCAGCAACTGGCCCTTTTTCTTTTAGAGGTAACATAGATTCGAAACCAGCAAGAACACCAGTTTTCAAAACCCACTGAAGGTAGCTTTTCTCCGTCAATGGTTTTTGGATCGGCTGATAACCATCTTCATGTGAAACTGCCTCAAAACCGTTTCTTCTCAAAATGTTGTCAATCGTATTAAAATCTTTTGGGAATTTTGGAATAGTAACTTTCTTTAAAGAGTTTGAGAAACGTGCCATGCATTTCCGAAACGCCAAGAATATTGGCTGAAGTGTATCTCTATAATTTAAAACAAAGGTTAGCAAACCATTCGATGACAAAACTCGTTGTGCTTCATGAATAATTTTTTCTGGGTTTGAGTAGCCTATTGCCCAACCTGAGACAATCATTGAGGCGCTGCTTTTTGTTTGCCTTTGCAAATATTCGAGCATATCCATTTGAATAAATTCAATTTGTTCTGATTTATTTTTTTCTTTGGCTCTGCAAAGCATCTTTTCAGATAAATCTATGGCATTGATTTTATGATCAGGAAACAATGATAATAAATGTTGTGTCGTGTATCCGGTTCCACAGCCCAAATCAATAATTGGTAGGGATGAGGGGGGAGGAGGAAGCAGAGAGAGGAAACGATCAGTAATTGACTGCAGCTGGGTTAACCATGAATTATCGTAAAAGTACGCAACTTGATTATAACTTGCAGCAACATCGCATGATGAAAGCCATTTCCCTTTCATAGCCAACAATAGAGCTTTCAAATTTAATTGAAGACAATTAAAATATATATTTTGCCGGATCAAAAGATAGTCCTTTGAAAAGATGGATCAGATGGGGCCACACCCTATCAGGGTGAGAAATAAAAACAGTAAAACCACAAAAAGATAAGTTTTATTCATCACTAAGACCTCTTAGTTGTTGTATTAAGATTTTTTCCTATGCACTCCCAACTATATTATTGATGAGAATTTTCGTTATCTATTGAATTTATTACAAGCGAAAAAGTATGAAGACATCCACTTCCTGACAATTAACTACCCTGAAATGGATTGTTATATATCGATTGATTTGGAGGGAATATTTAGATGTTATTTTGATGGGTGGGAAGAGAATGTGTTGCCACT
>CAMYJP010000272.1 GCA_947258675.1 uncultured Desulfobulbaceae bacterium
AAACTATTAATCACTCTGTTCCCATCCATCTTCCGTCCTTTTCCCGAGTCCCTTTTTCCCGCACGTCGGCTGGATGAAATTCACTTCTCTGCAGGAGTATCACCTTAAAAAGGAAAACGTAATGCCGGTTAAAACCGGATTTCCTCTCGAAATAGATTTGGTACTCCATACAACGGATATGAATGGAGATCATCATGAATCGAAAACGGGTGACCGGAGATTCTTATTCCGTAGGAACTGACAAACGACTTTTCTTTTAAGAAAAGGTGGAGGCTGCGCAGAGTTCCCTTGGCCCCGCTTTTTACCTCGATGGGAATAATTTCTTTTTGCACCTGAAGAAGATAATCGACTTCAGCATTGCTGGCTTGTGCCTCGCGATGCCAGTAGAACAATGAATATTTTTCCCTGGGATTTGAATAGGCGAGCATTTCCTGACCGACAAAATTTTCGGCAACTGCGCCGCGATTAATAATGGATGTCTCTGGTTTAAGAAGCCACGCAGCCAGATCAAGGCCAAGAACGGCCTGGGCAAGACCAACATCAAGGAATATCGTTTTAAAACGATTGGGGTTCACTTCACCGCCAAGCGGTATGCCGTTGGCCGAGGTGTGTTTCACTTTATGAACAATAGATGCCTTATGGAGCAGATCAAGAGCCGGCGCCAGTTCTCTCTTTCGCCAACTACCCGGTAGCTTACTGTATCGGAATTTTCGACCGATCCAGCGAGGCACTTCATCAAATATCAGATCGACATACTTGATTTGAAAATTCTTGGCGTATTTGGAAAAATCCTGTCTGAATGCATCAGTCAGAATAGCCTGCTTTTCACCACATTTTTTCAAATCTCTTTTGTCAACCCAGGATTGCACTATTTCCGGCATACCGCCAATTGCCAGATATTCACCGAGAACAGACACCAATTGGTTATGAATTGGATCACTAAGGGGAAATTGATGATCATGTTCGAGAAGCAGCTGGGCCAATCCCTGGTCACCTCTTGCCGCCAAAAACTCTAAAAATGATAAAGGATACATGTACAACGAAGCGACCCGGCCCACAGGAATGCCAATATTTTCCAAAACAAAATCCAGAAGGGAACCGGCGGCAATGACATGCAATTCAGGTAAAAGCTCATGAAAATATCTTAACGACTTAACCGCCTTGGGCGCGTCCTGAATTTCATCGAAAAAAAGGAGGGTTCTGCCGGGGATGATATCTTTGCCTGTCAAGAGTCCAAGATCACGAATAATTCGACGCGGATCAAGGTCACGTTCAAAAATGTCACCAAATTGTGGACGGATTTCAAAATTAATCTCTACAAATTCATCAAACGTCTTTCCCAGTTCCCTGCAGCTGTAAGTTTTCCCGACTTGCCGCGCGCCACGAATAATTAACGATTTCCGATCTAAATCAGCAGCCCAATTCCGCAAATGCTTATCAATCAAACGTTTCATTGTCTACCAGACACGAATATGGTCGATATTAAATGATGTATTAACGCAACCATGGTTAAAAATATAGGCTATACTAGCAGTCACATGGTTAATTGTAAAGGAAGTTTACAATTTAATATCAAACATCTAGCAACCAGCAACAAGTATCGCGAAGACCGGCCTCGTCGGTTTGTCGAAGATCCCTCGCTTGTGCAGGGAGGCGAAGCTTCGCAAGAAATTAAAAATATAAACCAAAGGCGGTTGAGGATTTTCTCCTCAACCGCCTTTTCCTTTTCGCGCAACAAGAACAGGCCTCAGTTTAAAACAGGGCGAGGTCAATGAAGAATTAGATGTCAAATCTCATTTTGACCATATTTGGTTGTTTCGTGCTACAGGATCTCGTGCCTCAACCTGACTTGACAACACCAACCAAAATAGACTATACTCCATAAAAGCTAAACTAAAATGGAGTGATAGCCGCAATGGAAGTATTCAGTAGACTTCTGGCCATCGATCTGCCGGAAAAACAGTCCGCCTTTTTGTGGGGGCCGAGAAAGATCGGCAAAACCACCCTACTGCGAGAGAAATTCCCTGCAAGTATCTGCATTGATTTCCTGCAAACCGACACCTTTCTTGAATACACCAAATCACCCTCTCTGCTGCGAGAACGATTGCTGGCTAGAAAAGAGCAGGCAAGCAAGTACCCGGTCATCATCGACGAAGTACAGAAAGTTCCACATGTTCTTGATGAGGTCCACTGGCTCATCGAAAATTTGGGAATAAACTTCATTTTATGCGGCTCTTCCGCCCGGAAAGTGAAGCGGGGGCAGGCCAACCTGCTTGGTGGCAGGGCCTGGCGCTTTGAGCTTTTTCCGCTGGTCTCAAAGGAGGTTGAAAATCTTGACTTGCTCAGGGCTCTGAATCATGGCCTCATTCCATCCCATTACCTGCAGAAAAACTACCACCGCTCCTTGCGTGGCTATGTGCAGGATTATTTGAAAGAAGAAGTCTTCCATGAGGGACTGACCAGAAACATCCCGGCCTTCTCACGGTTTTTCGAGGCCATGGGCTATTCCCACGGCTCCCTGGTCAACTTTACCAATATTGCCCGGGAGTGTGGAGTCACCTCCAAGACGGCGAAAGAATATTATCAGATCCTGGTGGATACCCTGCTGGGCACTTTTGTTCTGCCATTCAAAAAGCGGCAGGAACGGCAGGTTATCAGCAAAGCGCCAAAATTTTACCTGTTTGATACTGGGATTGCCGGGGCCATAACCAAAAGAACAGTGGAGGAAGAAAGGGGGGAGTTGTTCGGAAATGCATTTGAGCACTTCATATACCTTGAGATGCTGGCCCACAGCTCATATCATGAGCTTGACTATTCCATTAATTTCTGGCGCACAAAGTCCGGCCAGGAGGTTGACTTCGTGTTGGGGGGCGGAGAAGTGGCTGTGGAGGTGAAAGGCTCTGCCATGGTTGAAAAAAGGGCGTTGCGCCCCATGAAAACCTTTGTAGAACTATACGGCCCCAGGCAAGCCATTGTTGTCTGTAACGAAAAAGAGGAAAGACTGCATGACGGTATCAAAATCATGCCCTGGCGCCTCTTTCTGCAGCAATTGTGGAAGGATGAAATTATATGGTAGGAAAAACCTAAGAAAGACCTAGGGTCATATCGTAAAAATTAAGAATTCAAATTAAATCCAAAGGCGTTTGAGGATTTTCTCCTCAACCGCCTTTTTCTTTTCCAACAAAGTCCGCTGCTATTGGGCGAGCATACCCAGCCTCTTGTTAAAAAAACTCTCACCAGCGACAAGTTCATCAGACGAGAAAGGAACAGGCAAAGAATGTGTGCTCTTTCATTCATGCCGGGAATCCGGGCTTAATCTTCAGCACTATATTCATTTCCAGTTACGTTTTTTTTGAACCATTTTTCAAGCTGCCGCCACTAAGAATTAAGACTGCAGTTATAGAAAAAAATTGAAAGCACATAAAAGAATCGAGACATAGAGAGGAGAAAAAAAATGAAAACATCCACAGACCGCAGAAAACCTGATCGATATCAGGCACAATATGGTTCAGCTGCATCACTCAGAGATGAAAACATATCCAAACTCGGCATAATTACCAATATAAGCAAGGAAGGTCTTGCCTTCTGCTATCTTAATGTCGATCCTGTTGATGAAGCTGAATTCAACAATCCAACCGAAATCAATATCTTCCGTGAATCAGATGGCTTCTTTTTATTTAACATACCTTGTGA
>CAMYJP010000273.1 GCA_947258675.1 uncultured Desulfobulbaceae bacterium
TGATTCTTCCGTTGCAAAACTAATTAATAACAGGAGGTAGGACATTAAGAAAAGAGGAAAAAAACCAGTAGCCAAGCTAGAATTGAAAGTAAAGCTTAATGAAGAGATACGGCACAAAGAAGTCCGCCTTATAGGCGCTGATGGTGAAAAACTTGGAATAATGACTTCGAACGAGGCTTTAAATGTCGCAGATGAGCAAGGACTGGATTTAGTTGAGGTTTCAGAAAATGCCTCTCCGCCGGTATGCCGGGTAATGAACTACGATAAGTACCGGTACGAGCAGAGAAAAAAAATGGCAGAAGCCAAAAAGAAACAAACTGTTATTGAGGTAAAGGAAATTAAATTTCGCCCCAAAACAGAAGAGCATGATCTAAACTTCAAAATAAAAAATATAAAAAAATTTCTTGCCAACAAAAATAAAGTCAAAATTACTCTACGATTTCGAGGACGAGAAATTGTTTATGCCCAAAGTCAGGGTATAGAAGTATTAAAAAAAATAGGCGAAGCTTTGGAGGACGACGGAATTATAGTGCAGCAACCGCAGATGGAAGGACGGCAAATGGTGATGTTTGTTGCTCCAAAAAGTTGATATCCAAACCCAAAAATTCCTGAAAGATACTACTTCCATAGCAACCGATATGTCTTTTTTATCCGATTTCATAATCGATTAGATACGTACCAATTTATTAAATTTAAAAATAATTATAGATAGATTTGCCAATAGAAGGAGTTATACACAATGCCAAAAATGAAGACAAACAGAGGCGCTGCAAAACGGTTCAAAACAACCGGTACCGGTAAAATTGTTCGCAGTAAAGCCTACAGCAGCCATATTCTGACCAAAAAATCAACAAAGAGAAAACGCAATCTACGAAAATCAGGACTTGTGGATGAAACAAATCTGAAAAGGATTAAACAGATTCTGCCATACATGTAAACCAACCCGACCTGGATCTTAGCGAGGTTAGTGGATGTTTAACAACCGTATAAAGTGATATCATAAATAATCTGACATCACGTTTCTTTTGTTATTTTGAATTCTCATCAGCCGGGCAATTGAAATATTCCGGATTATTTTATCAATTAAAAATATTAGTAGTCACAAGACAATAAGGAGCTAAAAAATGCCAAGAGTAACCCGCGGATTTAAGGCACGCCGCAGAAGAAAAAAAGTATTAAAACTTGCCAAGGGATTCAGAGGAGGCCGTAACAGTCTGTATCGCACAGCCACAGAAGCTGTAGATCGTGCCCTCTGCTATGCATATCGTGATCGCCGCACTAAAAAACGTGATTTTAGAAGGTTATGGATTGTCCGCATTGGTGCCGCAGCAAAACTGAATGGGATCAGTTACAGTAAACTCATCGGCGGCCTTAAAAAGGCTAACATTGAGTTGGACCGCAAAGTCCTCGCCAATATGGCAATTATGGATCCTGCCAGCTTCACACAAATTACCAAACTTGCTTCAGAGCAATAGCCCTGAACGATTTTTCATAGTTACAGTAGAATATCATGGAGGCAGAACTAAATCAGCTGCAGGCAGATGCAACAAAAGAGCTGGAAGAGATAACCCAGAAGAGCGATCTGGAAGCTTTTAGAATTAAATATCTCGGGCGAAAAGGTTTATTTACCGGAGTTCTCCGCAATCTAGGCCAGGCTTCACCAGAAGACAGGCCTCGTCTTGGTCAGCTTGCCAACACTATTAAAAAAGAACTGGAAGCCAAGTTCTCCGACAAAAAGGGGCTTCTTTCTGCTGTTTCCCATGATGGTTCACCCCAAATTGATTTAAGCCTTCCTGGCCGTACAATCCCTTTCGGAAAACTTCATCCTGTCACCCAGGTAATGAATGAGGTGTGTGAAATTTTTGTTGGCTTGGGTTTCGCTGTTGCTGAAGGGCCTGATGTTGAGCTCGATTATTACAATTTTGAAGCCCTGAACATCCCCAAGCATCATCCAGCCAGGGACATGCATGATACTTTTTACATCAGCGATAATCTTTTACTTCGCACCCATACTTCTCCCATGCAGATACGCGCCATGGAGCAACAAAAACCCCCGCTAAGGATAATTGCTCCAGGCAAAGTATATCGCTGTGACTCAGATATTACCCATACTCCAATGTTTCATCAGGTTGAGGGATTTCTTGTTGATCATGATGTTTCATTTGCAGATTTGAAAGGTGTTTTAGCTGTTTTTTGCCAAAAAATGTTTGCAGAAAATATCAGTCTTCGTTTCAGACCAAGTTTTTTCCCTTTTACAGAACCAAGTGCTGAAGTGGATATCGGTTGCGTCATCTGCAACGGATCAGGCTGCAGAGTCTGCAAACAAACGGGCTGGCTTGAGATTTTGGGAGCAGGACTAATTGATCCTGAAGTATTTAAAATGGTGGGTTATGATCCGGAAGAATTTTCCGGTTTCGCCTTTGGACTCGGCATAGAACGAATAGCTATGCTTAAATATGGCATTGATGATATCCGTTTGTTCTATGAGAATGATCTGCGCTTTCTATCCCAGTTTTAAAATGTAAAATAACACATTATGAAATTTACCCTTAACTGGCTGAAGGAATATATCAATATAGATATCTCAGCACAGCTATTGGCCGATAAATTGACCATGCTGGGCCTGGAGGTGGATAGTGTTGATGATCTGTGCAACAATATTGATGATATAAAGGTTTGCCGCATAAAAACTGTAATACCCCATCCTGATGCAGATAAGCTCACTCTCTGTGATGTTGACGTAGGTGAATTTACCAGAAGGGTAGTCTGTGGTGCCCCTAATGCCAGAGATGGAATGATAACCGCGATTGCTTTACCGGGCACCGTCCTCCCATCCGGTGTTTTGGTTAAAGAAGCCAAAATACGCGGCCAGGAATCCGCAGGTATGCTCTGTTCGGAAAAAGAGCTTGGCATCAGTGAAGATCACACAGGCATCATGGATCTTCCTGACACCTTAACACCAGGTTCGCCTCTGGTTCAGGCTTTACAGTTGACTGACACCCTCATAGAGGTAGATCTCACCCCGAACAGGCCTGATTGTGCAAGCGTAATAGGTGTTGCCAGAGAAGTTGCCGGATTTACCGGACAAAAAATAAAACTACCTATTCAGGAACCTTTACTGGAGCTTGATGGATCAAACCAATCGTTTGCTGTAGAAATTGAGGCACCTGAAGATTGCCCTCGGTATGCTGCCAGGCTTTTAAAAAATGTCAAGATAGGGCCATCACCCTGGTGGCTCAAAAAAAGACTTCTAGATATAGGGTTGCGACCAATAAATAACATCGTGGATATTACCAATCTAGTCATGATGGAGTTCGGTCAACCCCTACATGCCTTTGATTACAAAAAGATTGCCGGCCCAAAAATTATTGTTCGCAAAGCTGTTGACGGTGAAACTTTCACAACCCTAGACGAAACAGAACATACACTCGATTCTGAGACCCTCCTGATCTGCGATGCTGAAAAACCGGTTGCCATTGCCGGTGTTATGGGCGGGATGAATTCAGAAGTAAGTGCCACAACCATAGATGTTCTGCTGGAAAGTGCCTGCTTCAATCCCATTAATATCCGCCGTACTGCACGGCAACTTAATATGGCAACTGATGCATCGTATCGCTTTGAAAGGGGTACGGACATAGAAGGTGTTCCCAAGGCCATGGAAAGGGCCGTGAATCTAATGGCAGAATTTCGTATCGCTTTGAAAGAGGAACGGACATAGAAGGTGTTCCCAAAGCCATGGAGAGGGCGGTCAATCTTATGGCAGAATTGGCTGGTGCAGAAATTGTTAATGGCGGAATTGATAAGTATGTCATCAGAAGGGAAACTCCTGCTATCAAACTCAGACCTGCTCGAACCGGCAAATTACTTGGCATGGAACTGACAGCTGAACAGATTGCGAACACCCTCGAAGCCATTGAAATGAAGGTAGTGGTTGAAGATTCGGAATTATTAACAGTGTATCCGCCAAGTTTCCGGGTAGATATTGAAAGAGAGGTTGATCTGGTTGAGGAAGTTGCCCGCCTTATTGGATTTAATGAAATGCCATCAGCCCTACCTAAAATCCCAATGAGCTTCCCTGAACAGGATAAATTCCGCACGATTCAACAACAACTTTCGTCAATCATGACCTCTCTGTCGTTTTACGAATCAATTAACTACAGTTTCACCACCGAACGGAATTTTGAACTTCTTGGGCTCCCTGAAAACCATGCTTTAAGACAAACTGTTCACCTTAGAAATCCTCTAACTGAGGATCAGAACATAATGCGCACTACGCTGCTTCCCGGTCTGCTTGAAAATATTCAAAGAAATGTGAACCGCCAGAATTATGACATACGATTGTTTGAGATTGGCAAAATATTCATTCCACATACAGACGATTCTTCCTCTGAGCAACCCAAAGAACCTACCCATTTAACTGGTGTTTTGTCCGGACGAAGGCTGCCTAACGCGCCTATGCTGTATTTTGGATCATTATACTCAGATTTCTATGATATTAAGGGCACTGTAAAGACTATAATAAACGAATTACGCATGCCTGAATTAATCTTTGAAAAATTATCCGATGCTGAAACCCAGCTTGGATATGTGCAGCAGGAAGAATCTCTTATAATAAAATCTGGTAAAATTGTTATTGGAATTTTAGGCAAAATTCATCCATCTATTCTTAAATCTTTTGGAATTAAACAGGATGTATTTTTCTTTGACATAGAAATTGACAGCCTTATTGACCAGGAAGAAGTTCCAAAAACCTTTAGATCACTGCCAAGGTTTCCAGCAGTTAAATGGGATATTGCTGTTCTGGTTCCGGAGGACACCGGAGTGGGAGATATGCTGAATGCCATTAATGGGTCTGATGAGCAACTGGTTGAAAATGTCGAAATTTTTGATATATATCGTGGAAAACCAATAGAGAAAGGGTATAAAAGTATTGCAATATCTGTAACGTATCGCAGTGAGGAACAGACCTTAGATGATAAAACAGTAGAAAAGGTACACCAAAAAATACTCAAAATGATTAACACTAAATTTAATGCACGATTGCGTGAGGTACACGAAGGAAAATGAAACGATCAAATGTTACCAGAAAAGACCTGGCTAAGGCGATTAATGAAAAAATGGGGTTCTCCCAGCGAAGCTCCGACAACATGGTAAAAACTATTTTCGCTACCATGAAAGAAACACTGACCAGAGGTGAATCTATAAAACTGGTGAATTTTGGAACCTTGACGGTGAGAGAAAAAACACCTAGAATAGGACGTAATCCCCGCACTGGCGAGACTATGGAAATATCAGAAAGAAAAATGGTAAATTTTAAACCAAGTAAAGGATTGCGGGAAAAGATAAACAAAGCCTAGATACGTGAAAAATAGTTCATACGGAAGTTCACAGGTTGGAGCACTGGAATCATCTGAAAAATCCGTATTAGCATCTGGAGTTCAAGATATTCCTGATAAGCTCTACTTTAAAATCGGTGAAGTAAGCGCGATCACCGGCATAGAACCCCATGTCTTACGTTACTGGGAATCAGAAATAAAAAAAATTAAACCGCAAAGGGCATCTTCAAAACAGCGCCTTTACCGCCGTGAAGATATTGCCACCATACTCAAAGTCAAACAATTAGTTCAAATAGACAGGTTTACACTTGTCGGTGCGCGCAAATATCTTGCTGCCCAAAAGAAGATTATAAAAAAAAGGAAGGAAAGTCCTTTAGTAAAGCCAGATTTACCAAATTCCAAACTTCAGGATTTCTGTAAAGAAATTAAAGAGAACCTTGAAGAAATAAAAAGAATGCTTGAGGTTTGAAAAGCTGTAGTTCAACTTTGCATTTTTTTAAAAGAATATAAGAAATTATATTAAAGTCGGGACGTAGCGCAGCCTGGTAGCGCACCTGAATGGGGTTCAGGGGGCCGGAGGTTCAAATCCTCTCGTCCCGACCAGTAATTTCAAGGGGTTAGCTCATATAGGTTAACCCCTTTTTTTGCGCCTTTGGTACACCGTCTACCAATTGTCTACCACAGTGCGCTATTTTTTTCATAATGCTTTGCCAGCTGTGCCT
>CAMYJP010000274.1 GCA_947258675.1 uncultured Desulfobulbaceae bacterium
CCGACACATCCCGGTAAAATTATAAAAGAAGATTATTTGGTTCCGTTATCTATTACAATTAAAGGTATGGCTTCTATCCTTGGCGTATCAAGAAAAACGTTATCTAAAATTATAAATGAACGTGGGGCCATTACTCCTGAAATGGCACTACGCCTCTTTCGTGCATTTGACACAACCCCAGATTTTTGGATGAACCTACAGGAAAACTTCGATTTATGGCAAGCACAAAATTCCTCTAAAGCTTGGTAATTAGTGAAGCCTATTTCAAACCAACTTCTTCATTCCCATTGATGAAAACCAGCGAACAAATCGGTGCAGTGGAATTCGCGCACGGCGCAGCTCCACTGACCTCAGGCGATATAGAGCCGGAGTTGCGGAAAAATAACTTTTCGGAGTCTCGTGACGCCGGTATGGGGCATCGGTAGTGCCCCCAAAAGATATGGTCGTTAATGCTTTTAAAGAAGCAACAGAAAAATAAAGCCAGGATTAGGACAAAGCACCACCCCTGGCTTTTTCAATTTCAAGTCAAGGTGTCCTTCTGTTAAAGTGACTCCCATACACGCCTTGAAAAAGTTTAGGTATTGGCAAGAAATGTCGGTTATTATTTTATCATCTTAGGTACATCCCTCTAAAATCACCCATCCTCACTCTTAAAATACTCATTATTATTAAGATTGCTTAATCTTTAAGAATAATTACTATTTAATCTATAGCGCCACAATGTGGCACTGTTGCAAATGTGTTTTCTCAGGATAAATAAACGGGAGGCTTAAAATGAAGCGCTTAATCAGAGGTATTGGGATGGCATCAGCCATATTGCTGGTAACTTTCATTACAGCATTTGCAGTATATGCAGCCAGTACAGTAAAACCACTTGTTACCACTCAATGGGTGGCCGACAATATGAATTCAGTCAAGATAATCGATGTCAGTAAAAAGGGATATGCTAAAGGCCATATTCCAGGAGCAATACAGGTAAAATGGGGAAGCGAGGTCTTTGCCCCGGAAACAGATCACATGGTGCTCGGCCTGGCAGAAATTGAGCGGGTAATGAGTAAAATGGGCATTACACCTGATGATCATGTTGTTCTGTATGACGGTGACGGTAAACATCATCATGTAACAAGAGTATATTGGACCCTGAAATATTGGCATTTTCCAAAAGTAAGCATCATGGACGGCGGCATCGGACTCTGGAAAAAGGAAAAGCGGCCGGTAACTAATGATCTGACTAAGGGCAGTCGGTCTGATGTAGAGGTTAAATATCCACCCAAAACTAAAATTAGGGCCATGTATTCTCCGGATATTATTCATGCGCTGGCAACCGGCGATGTGGTTATTGTCGACAGCCGTCCGGAAAACTATTTCAATGGGGAAAAATACAGCCTCAACAAATGGGTTCGTTCCGGACACATTACCGGCTCGGTGAATGTCTCTACCAAAGACAGTCTTACAGAAGATAAGACTGTTAAGCCCGTAGCCGAACTGAAAGCTATGTATGAAAAAGCCGGTGTTACTGCTGATAAGAAAATCATTACCTACTGCGATACAGGGGTGCTTGCAACCCACAGTTGGTTCGTAATGACACAATTGCTCGGCTACGAAAACGTCAAAGTATACGACGGCTCAATACGTGAATACGGCAATTTCTTTGACACACCTATGGAGCCTGGTGTGGTTGGTGGACAATTTCCTAAAACACCAATCCAGGAACTGCAGGAAAAAGTTAACTAATACTAATGAAAGCACTTTGAGAAGGCAGGGTCAGAAATGGCTCTGCATTTTTTATTTCCTGACTTGCAATGACTGCTATGAAGGGCGAAAAAATGGATTGACCGGTTTCTTATTATTTGACCCCTTTTTTGGTGGGGTCAACTATGAGACACTACTGGGAAAAATTACCTTTTTACAACAGTCTCTCCTACTTGCATTTCCCTTTGGAAAGACAGACTCATATTATTTTCAATCATTACATCGTTAAAAGTCTGGACAAATGCCTGACATGACTTTTCCAGTTTTTTTACTGTTGTGGTGTAGCTACTTAAATTTATCAAATTTGTATTGGCCAATGGATCCGTCAATAAATTGTAAAGTCCGAGACTTCGGGTGCCATCAAATTTAAGTATGTATCCATCCTTAATATATTGATATATTCCTGATTTGAAACTGACTGAAAATCGGTCAGCTTTTGCATCGAATACGCTATTGCCAAACGAGAAAAAGGGTTCATCATAGTTTAAATAGTCCAATATTGAAGGCATAATATCCAACTGCTGAGTGATTTCCTCAGAAATCCCGATTAGTTTTTTGTCAGACGGAGAATAAAACAACAGTGGTATGGCATTTTTGCCAAGATCTGAACGATAATAAGGTGTAGAGCCATACATTGTATGATCGGCAACAATTACAAACAAGGTATTCTCGTACCAATCCATATTTTCACTTGTTTTAAAAAAGCGTTGAAGGGCGTAATCAGCATATTGAATGGTTCTATGCATCGGATGACTCCCTTCAGGAAAACGTTTTTTATACTTTTCCGGAATAGTAAAGGGTTCATGAGAAGTCACAGAAAAAAAAGTGGCAAAAAATGGTTGCTCCATTTTATTAATCCGCCTGGCAAAAAATTGAAAAAATGGTTCATCCCAGATTCCCCAAGTTCCGTCATAATCTGCCTTGTCCGGATATTCATCCATGCCTACATAATCTTTGTAGCCGGCAATACTGCTCAAACTATTGAAATCCATGGTTCCGTTCTGACCACCATGAAAAAAGGCACTATGATAGCCCTTTTTATTGAGCAACGAGGCCAGACTCTCTATGGTATTGGTCGAGTATATGGACTTGATATAAGTTGTATGCATCAACGGCGGTATATTGGCAATAATGGCAGGAAGTGCATCCTGTGATCTTTTGGCGTTGGCAAAAGTATTTTTACAAAACAAACCCTTTCGTTCAAAATCGTTAAAAAATGGTGTCAAATCAGTCCGATCTCCATATGGAGGTTTCATATATTCTTTGGAAAAACTTTCCATGATGATCAGCACAACATTCTTGCGGGAAAAAGGTTTATCTGTTTTTCGATAATTACGTATTGTGTTGAACTGTTGTTTGAGTTCCTTTTCCGTAAAGTATACTTTTTTCTCAATATGCGTTTTCCCAATTGTTCGATATATAGAAAAAGGGGTGTTCAGAGCAAGAGGAGCATTTCGTGCTCCAACCATATGTGCTGCTGTAATTAATGAAATAGGTGAACCGTATTGCATTCCTCCACGAACACCAATTATCGAACAACCAACCAATATCAACAGGAATAGCAACTGTAACGGATAAAAGCTGAAGGAAACCTTTTGCGGCAAAGTGATCTCCGGTAATTTCCGGTATCCGGTAATCAGGATAACCACAAGGCCCAGAAATATGGCTGTAATATGCCAGAAATCTACTATATACCTTGGAATAAATGTAATAATGTCAGGACTTGAGGCAACGATTGAAAAGATATCACTGGTGGAGCGCTTATTTGCAAAAGGATAGTAAGCACTATCGACCATATTCATCATCATGGCCACAGAATTAACCGTTACAAATAGGATAAAAAGGGTAAGACGGTAAAAACGACGATGAATAAATGGAAAAGGCATGCTGGCAAAAAGAATAATGAGCCCGTTGGTGACGACTGCACCTGCT
>CAMYJP010000275.1 GCA_947258675.1 uncultured Desulfobulbaceae bacterium
AATGTACCGAAAAAAGATATTGAGAAAATAGGAAAAGATATAGAAAAACGACTAAAATTAACGGGAATTCCCTCGTAGCACATGCAGAAAAGGAAGAAATAATATTTTTTTATATCATCTTATTACACTGCTGTCCCAACGTTTAATGTTGTTTGCTGGGGTCATCTAAAAAAAACTTTTGAGAATCCCGAAAAGGACGAAGGGGGGTCGAATATTGTCAACTCGTTCCAACCTTTTTTTTGTTACCTCGTGCGGGGTATAGAGCGAGGAACGATATAAAACCGAGAAGAAAAGGGCTCCAGAAAATCTCCTGAAACCCTTCCTATAACTATGGTGAGCGGAGCGGGATTCGAAACCACGCCCCATCAAGCTATTATTGGGCAAACAAGCATGCTCCCGACTATTTACCGGCCATTGATGAATAGAGGTTATCTTGATCACAGACCCTGACATGCTGGTCATCAATTGATAGTAGATTTAAATTAAATGCTATATTGTCACAATTTAGAACTAAACCCCTAAATTTTTTTCTCTTCTTCTAGCCATTGCAATGCTTCTTCCTTTCTTCTAAATACTCTTGCTTCTGAAAACATATCTTGCTCACGATATACTTCAAACGCCCTTAGCAAACCATAGGCGTAATCTTGTGGAGCAACAACTGCAATTCTATTTTTTTCTAAGAATTTAAATTTACCGTATGATGCTATGTCTTTGATTTCATCTATAGAAAAATCAAATAAGACATTACTGAAGTCCCATAACCTTAAATGGTAAGAGTTATTCACTGCAAGCTTGTCAATGACTTCCTTGGCTTCATCAAATGTTGGTGCCTTTGAGAATACAATCCTTGTAATGTTGTTGGTTTGTTCAATTGTGTAGTTCTTATCCATGGCTTATTCTACCATATTGCTCAGCTTGGGTTTATGTGGGGAGATTTTCTGTATTTTTCATTTCTTTAATATATAGAACAAAAAAATTATATACCCACCATTCATAGCTAAACACTTCACGTAATATATTTTGCCATTAAAAATTAGTAACCAATAAAACTAAAAAGGAAATTATTGACAAAATGATAAATTGAATAAAACTGATTGAGAATACAACTGATACATATTGCTTCTGCATAAAAAGTGATGATATGGAATGCAAAATTTAAGCGAGAAACGATTTTCAATAACTTTACATTGATTTTGAGTAAAATATAGAAAATTGCCGTCTATATCATCTTTTTTTGAAAATCAGATACATTGTCAGGCTGTTAAATAGAAAACCAATACTAGTTCCACCCCAAATGCCTAAAAAAACATTTCTCAAAATATTTATCCAGATTACCATCGGGCTTATTGTGGTTACCCTTATTCTTAATAAGGTCATTGCAAAACATTATTTTCCCCACCCAATAATACTAGATTTCCATTTTCTGTTTTTATCTACATTTTTTTTAGTGCTTTTAATTTCGTTTATTTATCTCCTTGTTAAATACGATAAATTGATAATTCCTGGAATATTAACGAAACTAAGTCGGATAAAACATTTAATATTGGAATTATCCACTATTGAGAAAATATATATTTCGATTTTGGCTGGTTTTTCAGAAGAACTTTTATTCAGAGGTTTCCTTCAGCCAATATTAGGAATCACACTTACAAGTATTCTGTTCGGAGCAGTTCATTTTATGACCATAGGCTATTTTTTATTAGCCACTTGTATGGGATTTTTTCTCGGAAGCATTTTTATCTATTCAGGTAATATTTTAGTGCCAATGACTGTTCATGCTCTCTACGATATTTTTGCACTCAGCTTACTCACAAAGATTTTTTTAAAAGAAAAAACAACAAACCAGAATCCAGTCACTTTTGGAAAGGAAAAGGTTAAACACAACAACCATACTTAACGATGATAGTGTTTTTGCTGTCCATATTATTATCTGTTGATTAAAAAAGAATAATACGATCTGGTCCTCCTAAGGCCTCTTCTGATCGAGTATTGAAAAATAAGCTATCCGAATGACAGAATGATTGTTTGACAGTGCAACGCGGAAACAGATGACCCTAACAGCTCGGCGTTTTTCCTGCTGACTGATTGTTGAAAAGTTTAAATAAGGAACATTATGAGTGTATTCACAACAGCTTTGATTGTATCTCCTTTGTCAGATGGAAAGTCATGGGTTTTGCTAGAAAACTTTAAGTATCATGTGGGAACTATAGAATCTGACGATATAGTTGAAGCAAAAAAAGGGTTTGCTACTGATTTTGCTTCGGTTCCAAGGATTTTTTGGTTCGTTATTCCTAAATGGGGAAAGTATGGCAACGCCTCAGTAATACATGACTGGTTATACTGGGAACAAGGTGCAAGGAGTAGAAAAGAAGCAGACGATATTTTTCTTGAAGCAATGGGTTGTCTTGATGTCAAAAAATGGAAGATGTATACAATGTACTATGCTGTCAGATGGTTTGGAGGTATAGCATGGTATCGTAATTCAGCGGATAAATTGAGTGACTTTAACAGGGTTATTGATACGTCGAAAATTAAAGCGACTTCTTCTTCCAAAAGGCCTGGCACGATAAACAGGTTATACAAACACTATTTTAAGAAGAAGCATAATAAGGCAAATTAATAAGACGGCATAAAGTATCGTTCGTTACTTCACACTTAGTCTCATACATCCGTGATAGCATCTTCAATAATTATCATATTTACATTCATCTCTTACCTGCTCTGCTTTGAAATAACCTTGCCTTTATAAAAGTAGTAATTTTTACCAGAGACAAATTATAAACTTCTAGAAACTGAAAAAATGGAAATAGATGACCCTAATGCAGGAAAACACAATGTCTGATTTTATAGAATTAGATGGCCTACAATACGAACTTGATTTTAAAGGTCATCTTAAGGACTTCAGCAAATGGTCGCCTGAATTGATGAACTGGTATGCCGAGAAGGAAAAAATAGAATTAATTGACGATCACATGAAAGTAATTGAATATCTGCGTAATTATTTTGAGAAGAAAAAAGCACAACCAGTTTTAAGAAGTGTCACAGCAGAGATGAGTGAAAAAATAAGCCAGGATAAAGGAACGATAAAATATTTCCATACTCTTTTTCCAACTGGCATCCATCAAGCATATATGATTGCTGGTCTTCCACCGATACTCCTCAGTGTCTAATAATGCTTTTGCCAATTTAAAAAGCTGATTTTTCTATTATCCTATGATTCCTGCATAAATTAAGCATAAAGCAATAAGTATTAATGAGATAACTAATAGGAAGTAATATTTTTTTTTACGTGAATAAGATGAGAATATATATGTAGTGAATATGTAAACTAATCCATATATAAGAAAAAATATTATTGTGTATACAACTCTACTGTTAATATCAAATATTGATCTTGACACCTGGATAAACAAAATAGTCGTGACAAGCAATACAACAAAAAATGTAATTTGAAGAAAATAATATTCTATATTTCTCATAATTAGCCTATAGCATTATGCATTCTCTCCAGAAGATGCCGAAAAAGACCAAAAGTTTTTTCAAAATCCGATCATAAAATAAACTGAAATTTTCGGTGATTTATGTACGGATTAATAAATAAAAAAGCCAGACTGAGAGATTTTATCCTCAAATCTGGCTTTTTGAGTATTGATTTAACTCAGCCCATCAATTAGATGTCACTGCTTTAACTTTAATTCTAATTGGGGTATCCATTCCATAGCCTAGTTCAGGAACAACTGGCACAACCATACTCCCAAGGTTTTCATCCTCCCAAGAGATTAAGTAATTATCATTGTTGTCTACCTGAATTATTAGTTCTCGAATTTTGTATGTTGCTCCTAAAAATACTGTTAATGAGTTTTGAACTGCATCCATATCTTCTTGCCACCATATAGGACCCTGATCCCACTGGTGATTTTTTTCAAAAAAAACAGAATCTGTTAAAGAACTGTTATCAACAATAAGACCATTTCCCCAACCACCTGTAAAAAATTCTCCTTTAGTAGCAACCGTCTTCCCAAATGCTACATTCGTGGTTTCAGATGATAAGGCATTGCTGCTTGCCACTCCTAATACAATTGCAGCTGAAGTGATAATAACAATTAATTTTCTAAGCATTTTACTCCTCCTAAAAACTTTTTTTAAAAAACTGAATATTAATTTCCGTGATAATTTAATCCTACTTTCTGTTATCATCTCCTTTTGTTTAAGGTTACCATTTTCATTGAAGATATAATTTTTTCATAATGATATTCTTACATGATCGGCTAAAAGTTTTATTTTATTAGTCAGAAAAAAAGAAAATGGTGAGACAAATTATTGTGCATGAAATCTTTGTAAAAAATCCGATATAGAGATAAAAGAAAGTAA
>CAMYJP010000276.1 GCA_947258675.1 uncultured Desulfobulbaceae bacterium
CTACATGGCGGAAAGCCTGAAACTGCTGTAATTGACGATTTTATCTGTCAGGAAACAACCAAATGGTCAGGTTATGTGCCGTGATTCATTATGTTAAGTCGCAATTAAAACCTACCTAAATTTCAAGTTTTCCCTTCCCTTTCACTTCACATAATCATCATATATAATCTTCATTTTTTAATTAACCCAATAAAAAATGGAGGTTTATATGTCTTTATCGATTAACTATTTTTTTAAATACCCACTTATTTTAGATAGACTTCACAATTGTGGTTACTTGAGCTCATATCTTAATCCCTTTGTTCAATGGATGGCAAAGCGACAATTTGCGGATGTTACAATACGAAGCCATATTTCGAATGTTGCCCATCTTAGCCAATCATTGGAAGGCATAGAGTCGGATATTCGAGATCTAAATGACCATATTCAAACCTTTTTGTACAAGCATATTCCAAGCTGCAAGTGTGAAGGAAGAAGACAGCCACAGAAAACCTACTACATTTCTCATTCCTTAACTCGATTCAAAGATTTCCTGTCCGACTGTCATGGCATGGATTTTAAATCTGAAAATCTGGCATATACACTAATCCACCATGAATATCTTTGCTGGCTTTCTGAAAAATTAAAATTAGAAAACAGTACGATTAAAATACGCTCCGATTACCTTAAGCAGTTTCTGCAATGGTATCAAGAAAATTCAAATCATCAAGATTTGCAAGGACTTAAACCCTATGATGTTGAATCGTTTTTTATAAAAGCAACAAGCCGCTGGGGAAAGGCATATAAACGCTCATTACAGGCAACTTTGCGCAGCTTTTTTGATTTCTGCCATGAGCGGGGATATATCATGCAGAAGCTTCGTTTTTCACTTCCGGTGATCAAGTCCTATCGGCTTTCTGAGGTTCCCAAAAAAATTGATGATAATCAAGCACTAAAGCTTGTCGATAGCATTGACCGATCAACCGACAGTGGCAAAAGAACTTATCCAATTTTGCAGATTCTGTATACTTACGGTATCCGTGGATGTCAGCTCAGAGCGTTAAAACTAAGCGATATTGACTGGCATAAAGAACAAATACATTTCCCTTCGGTAAAAGGCGGAAAAAGTTGCTCTTTTCCTTTAACCCTCGAAATTGGCAATGCGCTTGTGGATTATTTGAAAAATGCCAGAAAAAAGTGCCGCTATCAGCAAGTTTTTTTAACTTTAAGAGCTCCTTTTACCCCTCTGAAAAGAAGCTCAACGCTGTCTACAATTATCAGATCCGCAATGTTCAAAGCAGGTATCAAAAGCCCCACAAAAGGCGCTCACTGCTTCCGCCATGGCTTTGTTTCAAGGATGCTTAAACAAGGTGAATCTTTCAAACATATCGCAGATCTTGTCGGCCACAAACACATTGCCACCACATTTATTTACACAAAAATCGATTTTAACTCCCTTGCCGAAGTTGCATTGGAACTGCCGGAGGTGGAATATGAAAACTGTTAATTTTACCAGCTGCCTAACCGATGAAATGGCACATTTTGTCAAATTTAAACAAAGCTCCGGTTCTGATTACCACGGCTCTGCCAAATTGCTGCTCAGATTTGACCGGCATCTGGTTGCGCTATTATTTAAAAGCAAGGTGCTGACCAGGACGATTTTTCAAAATTATTTTGAAACCATCAATCACTTATGTCCCCGAGGATTCACAAATCACTACAGTGTCTTACAGCAGTTTTCTGCCTGGCTCAACCTGCATCAGACCGACTCCTATGTCCTTGAAAGACGTCGGGCGGTGGACCGTTCTCATTCCAGACCCGCCTATATTTTCACTGTTGATCAAATAAAAGCTGTCCTTGAGAATAGCGCCAATTTTTCTAAAAAAGAAGAGCTTATCCCCGGAGTCTACCAAACTCTTTTCAGCCTGCTTTATAGCACTGGAATCCGAATCGGTGAAGCGCTCGGCTTGACCTATGTCGATTATATCAAAGATGAGAAGCTTATTCATATTCAAAAGGGTAAATTTCGTAAGGAAAGATATGTCGTTCTTAGTAACTCGGCAGCCAACCGGTTAAATCAATACATACACCACTACAAGTCCATATTGCCTTTGGAAGATCAATCGCCTTTGTTTGTCAACATTCGCACAAAGCCCCTGACATACCAAAATGCACGCTGCACCTTTATCAAAACACTTAATAAATCAGGTATTAACAAAGACGAAAGCGGTCCAAGGCTACATGATTTTCGCCACACATTTGCAGTTCACCGCCTTTTGCAATGGTATCAAACCGAACAGGATATCAATGCCAAATTACCCTTTTTGAGTACCTATATGGGCCATGTGGACATTACCTCAACTCAGGTTTACCTGCAAGCCACAGCTGAATTGCTGCAAGCCGGATGCGAGCGCTTCTATAAATTTTACTTGAATCATACTAAGTAATTAAGGAGATTTCTGATGAAACCCAAACTATATCTTTCACATTATATTCGTTTATTTCTCATTCAGTTCCTTCCAAATGTAAGGGGACTTAGTGAAAATACAATTCTGGCATACAGGGATGCATTGAAGTTGCTTCTTAACTATTGTGTGGACTATTTGAATATTAAAATCGAAAAGTTGCCCTGCGATCAGATTGATGATGAAATTGTCCGTAAATTTCTCGATTACCTGGAACAGGAGCGAGGTTGCACGCCCGATACCCGCAATGCACGACTGGCTGCTCTGAAAACATTTTTCTACTATTTGGGATACGAAGTCCCGGAATGTCTTGAAAATAGTCAAAGAATCAATGCTATTCCTCAAAAGAAAACTGCTCATAAAACGATTGATTATCTGGATCCTGACGAGCTTAAGGCCATTATTGACAGCATTGATGCTGCCGGCCGTAACGGCATCCGTGATAAGGCACTGCTTCTGCTCATGCACAATACAGGAGCCAGAGTTCAGGAAATAGTTGATATAAAGCTCAATGATCTGCGTCTTGATGCAGCAAGCCAGGTTAAGCTTACCGGTAAGGGCAAAAAACAGCGTGTATGTCCTTTATGGCAAGAGACCATTGAAGCAGTTAAAGCCTATATATCAGTGAGAAAACCAAAACAGGAAGCTGAGGATCACCTGTTCCTTAACGATAAAGGGGAAAGCATCACACGATTTGGAATTAGATATATCATTAAAAAATATACCGATAAGGCGATCAAGCAAAAGCCTTCATTGAAACAAAAAAAAGTTAGCCCCCATACATTCCGACATACGACAGCCATGCATTTACTACAGGCTGGTAATGAACTAAATGTTGTCAGCCTCTGGTTGGGACATGCAAGTTTGAATACGACGCATTTGTATGTTGAAATCAACATGGAGATGAAAAAAGAAATTCTATCTAAAGTACAGCCACCAAAATTAAAGAAGCAAGTTAAAATGTGGCAAAGACCAAAAATACTCGCATGGCTCGATGAACTATGTGAGGAGGTTGAATTATGTGAAGTATAATTTAAATGGATAGACTATATTTGTGCAAAAGGGAGGCGACTCAACATAATGGATTAGTGCACATAACATGTCTTATGTTGAGCTCAACATAAGACATGGTTGGATGTGACCATTATAGTTCAAAATCTTCAATCCATATTTCTTCCTGGCTTGATACAGCCACTGCAAATAACGGTGGCGATCTTTTGCGAATTT
>CAMYJP010000277.1 GCA_947258675.1 uncultured Desulfobulbaceae bacterium
ACACAAGAACCACGGCAGAAACTGAAATAAAGCATATTTTGAGCTGACTCACCTCGAAAAAAAGTCTGCTCAATAGATACATTAAAGAATACAGACCGAACTCCCTCAAAACAAAAGCTATCAGTACTAAACCCACAGAACTCATTGTTCCAGCGAGTAGCAAAATCAGCTGATGTTCAGAAGTATACGTAGTAACGAGCTGATAATATTCAGCTAAATCTGCTCCCCAAAAAAATAATCCTCCGAGCCAGAGTAACCCTATTAGCAGAAGATATTTTATCATCAGATTGTCTTCTTTTTAATTGTTAGTAGTAAAACCCGGGAATCTTTGTTTTCTGAAAGTATCCTTATAGAAAACCAACCGCCCTATCAAGAGTGTGCAGGAAAGCAAATCCGGTACCTTTTTTATCGATATTAGCTGCTGCTACTACCGCATTGAAAACTTCATCGGTTTGCTCAGGTTTCGTAACAATTAAAATTATCTCTTTTTCCGGTTTAATGAATCGTCCTTTAAATCCAATTGTTTCACGTACACCAGTTCCACGGCCATAATAAATGGTCGCACCTTCAGCTCCGGCTTTTTTAGCAGCATCGACCACTTTATCAGCTTCACCTCTTTGCACAATGCATGTGATCAAGTTTGGACTTATTTTTTGCATGGGTTCCTCCGGCCAGCTAGTTAAAAGTTGCAGAAAAAAAGTTACATGTAATTAGGACATATTATCGGCAGATTCTAGTGGATAATTGCTGGTCAAAATGGACTTCTCATAAATGTAACTAATGCCTCAACCGTTTGTAATGCAAAAATAACACCAGAAATCCATTTAGAAAATATTCAATAAGTTACAGTAGTATCAGAAAAACACACAAGCACCATATTTATACTATAAAGCAAATAATATCATTATGATATGCACATTATTCATTATGCTATTTATAAATAGATTTATATAATAATATCCGAAAAGAAAACATTGAAGAATTTATTGTTCATTTAACATTATTCCCAAGTATCAGTATCTACAACTTTTTTACCTTAATTTTTCATTTTTCTTGCATAACCTGAAAAAACAAAAAACCCCGAGGGAATTATCTACCTCGAGGTTCTAAAAAAACAAAGAGCTGTAACTCTTTTGGTATTTTGCACTATGCTGTCATACGATTACCATTCAATTTGCCAACTTCCAGTTCATGCAGTGGCAGAATTGTTCCTTCCATCTCTTTCACCCGTTGGGCGGTATCATAAGCCTGATAGGCATCGCAATGCACACCGGGGCAGGCAGCCGGCCCGGTGGCCGGAAAATTCTCCTTGTTGCTGCAGAAGCCGGGAATAACAACCCAGCCGTCTTTTGTTCTCACACGAACAGTCTGGCTTCCTGGGGTATGCCCCGGGGTAAGCAGAAGTTCGATTCCCTCCATGAGTTCTAAATCACCTTCCACCTGTTTTACATTCAGGCTTTCAACAAAATCTGGTTCATAACGATAATCCAGAGGATGAGGATCGTCACAGAACTCAAGCTCCTTTTTTTGGATATAGAACTCCGCTTTACTAAAAAGCAGATTATTACCGCAATGGTCATCATGCAAGTGGGTATTGATTACAATATCAATATCATCCGGAGTTACCCCATGTTTTTTCAAGGCATCTTCCATGTACATCACCTCAAGACCGGTTTCCTCAGTAAATTCAGGTGGAACGACAAAATCATCAAGACCGGTATCCACCAAGATATTTTTGCCGTTACCCTGAACTAAAAATGCCCACATGGGAAGCCAGATACGTCGACCATAACCACGCTGGTAAGTCATGATTCCCTGGTCAACTCTCCGGATACCAACTAAAAGTGGTGTAATTTCATATTCCATACTATGCCTCCCTTGACCCGCTTTGCGGGAAGTGAAAAGTTAATAAGTAAAAAAAATAAGAGCCAGAAATGATAAGACAGCTGCAAGATTTTGTCAAACAGGAACTACTCCCTGCTGAATAAAGAAGCTTCGATTTATTGCATTTCAAAAACCTTTTCCAGTAAGGCGAGTTCCAAATATTTCCCATGGAATATTATTTCTCTTAACGCTACTCGCCTTCCTCCTCTTAATCAATTCAACATCTCATGCAGAAACTTCTTCAGCAGAAATTGATAAACAGCTCAATATAAACACTGCATCCGTGGAAGAGCTTATGCTGTTGCCCTATATTGAAAAAGACCAGGCATTGGCAATAGTAAGTTTTCGCAGCAAAAATGGATTGTTTAATGATGTTTCAATACTGCTGAGAAATGGTATTCTTGAACAAACAACATATGAAGCAATCAGACCCTATCTCAAAATCAAAAATCCTTCTTCCCAGCATTTCATAGGTCGAAACGAGACTGGAGACAGGGTGCTTAGCACCAGCGCATTGGAAACCTCCCTGCCAACCAAACCAGGTGAAATCCAAGTCCTTCAGGACCAGGAGTATTATGACAACCTGCTGAATGCCATCAACAATGCCGCCGGTCATATCAACATCGCAATGTTTTTTTTTAAGACCACAGATTCCTCTGGTAACAGGCCGACAAAAATTGTTAACAGGCTCATTGCTGCTAGCAAAAGAGGAGTGCGAATAAAAGTCCTTTTGGAGCACTCTGACTATAATGAGAATGTAACCAGGGAAAACAAGAAAGTTGCTAGAAAACTCCGACAGAATGGAATTGAGGTTTTATTTGATTCTCCGAAGATAACCACACATACTAAAATTGTTGTTATCGATCATCGTTATGTGTTCATCGGCAGTCACAATTTCACCCATTACGCCTTGTCAAAAAACCATGAAGTTTCTCTGCGGATTGACAGCACTGATCTGGCTGAAGAAATGCTGGATTATCTCCATGATATCCAGCTGGTAGCTCCTGATTCAGTAAGACTGAAAAACTGAGGCTTATAAAGCCCAACTATCTCTTCTTTAACAACATGAAACATCAGGGTATAATGACAAAACGGTGTGCTGCAGCGTCCCATCTGTATCCCTGCCCGGACCAGATATCATCGACCTTTTCCCAGTCAAAATTCAAAGCATCCAGAGCGCCATACTTATCATAGGCTGCCAAAATTTCATCATCACTGATCTTTCCATCTTTATCAAAATCGACCCAATGGAAATTGGCACTGGTGATCACAGATGATCCTTTAATTTGAGCAGACGAACTTGTAGAATTCCTGAGCGTCACTGTCCCGGACAACCGGTGCTGTCCCCCCTCTGCCTCACCTTTTGCTGTTCTGGCAAGATAGGCAATGGTAATTTTTTCTCCTCCTGCCCTGATTATCCATTTAATTTCACCATTATTTTTATCTATATTGGTAAAAGCTGGTTCGCTCTGAACAGGTTCACATCCATCAGGGAGTGTCTCTTTCAGAATAAGAGAAAAAGGACCTTTGCCGCTTGCCTTAATCTGGATGATAACGGGAAAAAATTCACCCGGAGGAGTGTGGAGAGGCATAACTCTTTGCGCAGACACAACAACTTTATTGTTTCCCGAGTAATACCACCACCCGGCTGCTATAAATACTATTAAAACCAGAAACGGCCAGATTTTTCCCCAACGACCACTTCTTTGCACCATTCCCCCTTTATCAGAAGCCACCTCCCATGCAACAGTTGATTTTTCAAGTGTTGCAGCGGTTGAAGTTTGCTCATCTTCCAATATTTCATCGAGTGTAACTTCTAAAGCCTCTGCAAGCTTAAGTGCATTTTCCTGTTTAATGGTTGGATAACGTCGATTTTCCCAACGAGAAATTGTATCCGTTGTCACTCCGACAAAGGTTGCCACATAGAGCTGTGTTAAGCCCTTTTCTTCGCGCAACTGTCGTATTTTTTCGCCGTCTATGTTCGCCATACAATAACTTTACTCAACTTTCTGACTTAACGGAACCAATTGATATTTCATAAGTAATTAGTACTAAAGCCAGCTCGTTTGAAGGGTTTACAGTTGCCGGTTAACGGTCAGTAAAGAATAAATACTTCTTTAAGAGAAAGCTCATTTTCGCATGAATCTTTGTCAGATAGCTAATTTTCTTTATTTTTGGTTAATCGGTAACCGTAAACTGTAAACTGGCCTCGATGCAACAACACATAGTTGTCAACAATGTAGGCAAACAGCCCAAGTCAGAAAGTTGAAAACTTTAGAATTTTTAATGCCTATTGTGATAATTTCCCTATTGAAGATTACTTATATTCCAGTCTAAAAATATTTTCCATTCTCGCGATCTCCTTAAATTCATGCGAGTGTACCAAATATGTCCCCAATTCTAAAGGATCTTCTGCATATTTTGCAAATTGTCTGGTCACCTGATGTCGGGCCGACATAGGGTAATGTCTACATCATGTCGTCCAATTTTCTCTATGAATAATCGTCTCCATGACTTATTAATGGTTTCAAATTTTGGAGAATTTTTCTCTACTGTCATCTAATCATTCTGTTTAATAAACAAAGGAGGAATTAAGTAAATGAAAATTCAAAAAATGAGCCTGATCATTTTAGTGTCAATCATTACTTTCGGATTTGGCACTCTACTCAATGTGGCAAGCTCAAACGCAGCACGCAAAGCGCCCGAAGGAGAAATTACCATTGAAGGAAAAAAGCCAGCTAAATTTAATCATCAAAAACACTTCGACCTGGGTTTGACCTGTGTTAAATGCCATCATGACGGTGAGCACAAGCCGTTGTCTGAGGCCGATATTGCAGGATCAGACAGTGATCTGAGTTGCGGCAGCTGCCACAATAAAGACTTTGCAAACGAAAAGCTCAACTCAAAAAAACTTGCTTTTCATGCCCGATGTAAAGATTGTCATAAGGCTGGTGTTGGTGATAAAAAAGGCCCGACCAAATGTACAGGCTGCCATCCGAAGAAAAAGAAATAAGCCATTATCAATTCAATCAAGCAACTGAGACTCATCCGGTTGTTTGATTGTCCGCAAGCTGCAAGGACGTCCCCCCCCAATTGGAAGTCCTTGCAGCTTTTTTATTTCCACACGCCTTGTCATTCCCAGGCAGCATAACTAATTTTATACGATAGAAGATTATTCCAGAAATGGAAGATCAGCCTTAAAAATGAATATTTAAACCTTTCCAAAAGAATGAATTTCTCCGCAGCAGAGAGGTTTAGACTTTAAGATATGGGATATAGGAATTCAGAATTCAGGAGCCAAAAGAACACGTTTTCGTTTAACTTCGGGAAGTTGATGTTTCTCCTGGCTTCAGACTTCTGGCTTCTGGATTCAACAGTATTAATATTTATCAACAAGGAAAGAGTGTTATCACTATGAACCATCTATCCGACGAAAAAAGTCCCTATCTTCTTCAACATGCCACCAATCCTGTTAATTGGTATCCCTGGAGTGAAGAAGCATTTTCAAAAGCTCAAAGAGAAAACAAACCGATATTTCTTTCCATTGGATATTCAACCTGCCACTGGTGCCATGTAATGGCTCATGAATCATTTGAAGATGAAGACGTAGCGGAACAGCTTAATAACACCTTTGTCTGCATCAAAGTTGATCGTGAGGAACGGCCTGACATCGATAGCATCTATATGACCGCGTGTACAATGCTGACCGGCAGTGGCGGTTGGCCACTCACCATTATTATGACACCGGACAAAAAACCATTTTTTGCCGGCACCTATTTCCCCAAAAGAACACAACCTGGTCGCATCGGTATGCTGGAGCTGCCAGATAGAATAAATCAAATTTGGGTGAACCGTCAGCAGGAGGTGGCTGATTCGGCAGCAAGTATTGTCGAAGCCCTGCAGCGCAATGTAGCTGATACATCCGGAGAAATCCTACCTAAAGAGATCTTACGCAAAGCATATGATCATTTTTCAACACTTTATGATCAAAAGTTTGGTGGATTTGGTAAAGCTCCTAAATTCCCTTCGCCGCACAACCTGATATTTTTATTAAGATACTGGAAGCGAACCGGAAACAGCCACGCTCTGACAATGGTGGAGAAGACACTCACAGCAATGCGATTAGGAGGTATGTATGATCATATCGGTTTTGGCTTTCACCGGTACTCCACTGACCAACAATGGTTACTGCCTCATTTTGAAAAAATGCTTTACGATCAGGCCATGCTTGCTCTGGCATATATAGAAACCTACCAGGCGACAGGAAATATATTTTATAAATCCACTATCAAAGAGATATTCTCTTACATCAAGCGTGAAATGACAGACAGCGCCGGAGGAATCTATTCTGCTGAAGATGCTGACAGTGAAGGCGAAGAAGGAAAATTCTATGTGTGGACAGAAGAAGAACTTCGTGCTTTGCTCCTTCCTGATGATGCTGATATGGCTTGTAAAATATTCAATGCTGCAACTGAGGGCAATTTTGCAGAGGAAGCAAGCGGCAGAAAAACAGGCGTCAATATTCTCTATTTGCATAACAATATTTCGGAGATAGCTGATGTGCTCGATATCCCTTCAGTAGATTTGCAGAACCGGTTGGAAAATATCCGAAAAGCTCTATTTAAAGCAAGAGAACAGAGAATTCATCCACACAAGGACGACAAAATCCTGACCGACTGGAATGGCCTTATGATTGCCGCTTTGGCAAAAGGTTCAGTAGTGTTAGCAGACACAACCTATCTTGATGCTGCAAGAAAGGCAGCTGATTTCCTGCTTAAAACTATGAGTACCGGGGAAGGCAGGCTTTTGCATCGCTTCAGAGAAGGGGAAACATCTATTCATGGAATGCTTGATGACTATTCATTCTTTGTTTGGGGGCTTATTGAACTCTATGAGGCTGGCTTTGAAACCCGATATCTGCGTGAAGCCCTGAAGCTCTCCTCGTCAGGCAGAAAGATATATACGACGGGGCCATTCCCTCTGGGAATTCTGTTGCCTTAACAAATTTCTTGCGTTTAGCCCGGTTAACAGGGAATGCAGATCTAGAAGAGACCGCACTTGGGCTGCAGAAGGCATTCACAAACACGATCGAAGAAACCCCTGGAGGATTTGGTCAATATCTGTTAGGTGTGGATTATTTCCACAACCCAAGCAATGAAATAGTTATTGTTGGTGGACCCAAGTCCAATGATACATTGAAAATGTTAGAAGCATTCAGAAAAATATATGAGCCCACCACAGTAATACTTTTTAAAAACTGTGAAGACCCTTTAGATGATATTACCTCCCTTGCCCCTTTTACGACTGATTATACTTGCATAGATGGAAAGGCAACAGCATATATCTGCTCCGGTTTTCATTGTGAACTGCCGACTACAGATATCAGCGAAGCAATCCACCTGATAAAAGACACAATACCTGCCCAAAACATGTAGCAAAATTTCTGTAAATCAGAGGTGATACTTATGGAACGATCTGCAGTAATGGCCAAGAAGCTCTTCAGGTTCTGGAGACAACTCCATGCAAAGTTATCATATCTGATGTAAAAATGCCCGGAATGACTGGTTTGGAGCTATTAGCCAAAACAAAAGAACTCTATCCGAAAATGATCCGAATTATTCTTTCCGGACACGCTGAAATTGAGGTAATTCTGAATGCTGTTAATCAGCTTGGTATAGACCGTTACCTGATAAAGCCTTGGAGAATTGAAGATGTACTTCTGGCTATTCGACAAAGTATAGAAATTTATGATTTGCGCCAGGAGGTATCAGAGTTGCGCAAAATGTTAGGGAAATAATCCTCCCTCCCCATAACTGAAGCACATTCTTAGATTGCATGATACCGATATAAACAGAGATGCTCGCCTGGTGTTCCAATCGCCCTAAAATCAAGGATTGTTGCAACAATAACGAATTGATTAATATAGTCTTTTCCGGAAACCTAAAGGACTGAAATCCTTGTTTTCAGGCAAAAATCATATAGTTTCCGGATAGAAACAAAATAGTCACGATGCCCTCTTGCGTAAATTGTTAAAAAAGGGCATTATCTCTGTGCTATTTGATACAAAGTTTATCCATTTTTTTTGTTACAAAATAAATTCAAACACATCAGCATATTTTCAGAGAGGATTTTCAATGAGCTCACAGAACTCACTAGACGATAAGTGTATAAACACCATCCGCTTCTTATCAGTAGACGCCGTCCAGAAGGCTAATTCAGGACACCCGGGCATGCCTATGGGAGCAGCCTCCATGGCTTACGTGTTATGGACAAGGTTCTTGCAGCACAACCCTAATAATTTCAATTGGCCGGATCGTGATCGTTTTGTCTTATCCGCCGGACACGGTTCCATGCTGTTATACAGTCTCTTGCATCTCACAGGCTATGACCTTTCCCTGGATGAGCTGAAAAATTTTCGTCAATGGGGCAGCAAAACAGCCGGACATCCGGAATTCGGCCATGCGCCCGGTATAGAAACCACAACCGGCCCACTGGGGCAGGGTTTTGCTACCGGCGTAGGCATGGCCCTTGCCGAGGCCCATCTCGCTGCATATTTCAATCGACCGAACCACACAATTGTTAATCATTATACATATGGAATTGTCAGTGATGGCGATCTTATGGAGGGTGTTTCACATGAAGCTGCCTCCATGGCTGGTCACCTCAAACTTGGAAAACTCATATATTTATATGACGATAATCACATCTCCATTGAAGGTAAAACCGATCTTGCTTTTACTGAAAACGTTGTACAACGGTTTGAAGCGTATAACTGGCATGTGCAAAGCGTTGCTGACGGTAATGACTTGACAACCATAGAGGAAGCCCTCCAAAAAGCAAAACAGGAAACAGATCGCCCCTCAATTATCGCGGTCAGAACTCAAATTGGATACGGAAGTCCAAACCGTCAGGGTACCGCCAAAGCACATGGAGAACCTCTGGGCGAAGAAGAAATTCAAAATACCAGAAACAATCTAAACTGGCCGGACACTCCGTTTCATATTCCCGATGATGCCCTGAATGCTTTTCGCCAGGCAACAGAAAACGGTGCTGAACTGGAAAAGAAATGGAATGCTGCATTTTTAGAATATCGTAACGCATATCCAGATCTGGCCGCACAATGGGAAAAACAAATTAATGGCCAATTGCCCGCTGACTGGGACCGGGATATCCCATCTTTTCCTGCTGACCCCAAAGGCAAGGCTACGAGAGTTTCTTCCGGGGTAGTCCTTAACAGCATAGCTAAAAACGTCCCTGCCCTTATGGGTGGTTCTGCTGACCTTGCTCCATCGACCAAAACACTAATCGATGATGAAAACGGCTTTCAGGCCGGCACCTATGATCAACGAAATATCCACTTCGGGGTCAGGGAGCATGGAATGGGTGGTGTTACCAACGGCATGGCGCTGCACGGTGGTCTCATCCCGTATGGTGCTACTTTTCTTATCTTCTCCGATTACCTCAGACCCTCCATCCGTCTGGCGTCTTTAATGAAACAGCAGGTCATTTATGTATTTACCCATGACAGTATTGGTCTCGGAGAAGACGGCCCAACTCACCAACCCATCGAACATCTGGCATCATTGAGAGCTATGCCCGGGCTGACGGTAATACGTCCGTCAGATGCGAATGAAACAGCCGAAGCTTGGCGTATTGCATTAACATCCAACAACAACCCAACCGCCCTGGCCCTGAGCCGTCAGTCACTGCCCACTCTTGACCGCTCCAATCTTGGAGATGCCGGTGGGCTTGCAAAAGGAGCTTATATCTTGAAAGATACCGTTGGCAATCCTTCAGCGATCATTATTGCCAACGGTTCTGAAGTCCACATTGCACTTGAGGCGGCTCAGATACTCGCTGACCAGGGTATTGGTGCACGAGTTGTCAGTATGCCCAGTTGGGAATTGTTTGAGAAACAACCTGAAGCCTACCGTGAAAGCGTTCTACCGTCCGCTGTTACAGCCAGAGTAGCAATTGAAGCAGGAGCCACGCTTGGATGGAACAGGTACACGGGTTCGAAAGGCAAGGTGATCGGACTTGATCATTTTGGTGCATCAGCTCCGATTAAAGAACTGTATAAGCAATTTGGGCTAACAGCGGAGAAAGTTGTAGAGGCTGTAACATCTATAATTAGCTAAGCTTTTGCTAACCAAACAATATGTAATCAAATGAAAGTAGCCCTCGGATTTGATCACGGTGGTTTTGGTCTCAAAAACCATATTATTAATACAGTGAATAAAGGTGGCCATGAAGTCCTCGACTGCGGGACCTATGACGAGCACCCTGTCGACTATCCGGACTATTCCATAGCTGTTGCCGAGGCAGTAATGGACAAACGGGCTGATCGTGGTATCGTTGTCTGCGGCAGCGGTGTAGGTGCTTGCGTGGCAGCCAATAAAATAAAGGGAATCAGGGCCGGTCTCTGCCA
>CAMYJP010000278.1 GCA_947258675.1 uncultured Desulfobulbaceae bacterium
AGCCTGCAAATCCTCAGTCGGCACCTTATCGGTATTCCGAAAACGACTTTTGTGCGTGACAAGAAAGATGTACTGCCAGCAATACATAGAGTCGGCGGCGCGCCGGTCATCATCAAGCTGATCGAAGGGACCCAAGGGATAGGCGTGCTTTTGGCTGAATCCGTAAAGTCAGCCGAGGCTATCATCGAATTGCTGCAAAGCCAAAAGCAAAGCGTATTGATCCAGAAGTTTGTCGCCGAAAGCAAGGGTCGCGATATCCGCGCCTTCGTGGTCGGTGATCAGGTGGTTGGCGCTATGCGCCGTGTTGCCCAGGGACAGGAATTCCGCAGCAACGTTCACCGAGGCGGCCTTACCGAGCCAGTAACTCTTGATGAATTGTATCATGAAACCGCCGTTCGGGCTGCTCAGATCTTGGGCCTGCGAATCGCGGGCGTTGACTTGCTCGAAGGCAAAGACGGACCGCAAGTTTTAGAAGTAAATTCGTCGCCCGGATTGGAAGGAATTGAAGGATGCACACAACTTGATATCGCAGGCGCCATTGTTGACTATATCTCCGCACAAGTAAATTTCCCGGAGATCGACCTTCGCCAGCGGCTGACCGTGAGCCGTGGGTATGGAGTCGCGGAGATTCACATTCCCGAGGGCTCGGAGTACATCGGCAAAGCAATCCAAGAATCCGGATTGCGTGACAAGGATATTATAGTATTAACGCTTCATCGTGGTACGGCTGTCATCCCAAACCCTCGATCCCAACGACAACTTGAAGCCGGTGACCGGCTGCTTTGCTTTGGAAAACTGGAATTGATGCGTGACCTGATACCGGCAAAAATCCGCAGGAAGCGAACCTCCAAGGTACAGGTATTGCCTGAATTACCGGTGGCGGAAGAAGTTCTAAAGGAATCCGACAAATCAGCAACCGTCCCGAGAACAACGGAAGAAGGCGGAAACAGTCAAGCAGAAGAGCCCTGAACGAAAACCAATTTCAGCAACCACAGAAAGTCTGAAAAATATTCCTATGATTTCTTGATTACCCAGATGATATGCGCCAGAAGCTGAAGCCGAAATAAAAAACGAGCAACAATCCACCTTCCCAACGTACAATCCTCTTATTGTCGGTTATAGAGAGGGGCAGGAGAATGAGAGCAAGGAAAATCATCATATAAAGATCCTCCAGTCCGCCAACAGGGACAGGTATTGGTCTCAACCCGGCGCATAGTCCGTTTACCAGGAGCAGATTAAAAATATTCGACCCAACTACATTGCCGATGGCAAGATCTGTCTGCCCTTTCCAGGTAGCAATAACTGAGGTTACAAGTTCCGGTAAACTCGTGCCAATGGCGATAATCGTCAAGCCGATTATCACTCGGGGGATGTTCAAGGCTTCGGCAATAGAAACAGCAGCATCAACGGTAAATTTGCCACCGCTTATAAGACAGGCAAGCCCGGCAACAAACAAACCGATATTAAAAAATGTTGACTGCATACCCTTCTTGCCCGGTAGCTCTTCAACCTGTTGCAGCAAAGGGTCGGAGCCTCTTTTCCGCAAAACATCACCGATAGTATAATAAAGAAAAACAGCAAAAAGCAGCAGGAAAACAAGACCATCGGATCTGTCAAACTCATTAACGGAATCGCGAAGCGCCATATCTGCACCGGCAATCAGAGCAATAAGGGACGCGAGCACCATCATTGGGATCTCACGGCTAATTATCGCCCCTTCTATCCTCAAGGGACTGACGAGTGCGGCAATTCCTACAATAAGCCCGATATTGGCAATATTAGAGCCGACAATATTCCCAAAAGAAATTTCCGTGTTGCCCTGTATAACCGCAAGCAGATTAATTGCCAGCTCAGGAGCGCTGGTGCCGAAGGCAACCACAGTCAGGCCGATAACAAGGGGGGGAACACCAAGGGCTTTTGCCAATTCGGATGCGCCGCGGACCAGAAGATCTCCTCCACCTAAAAGGAAACCAAGTCCAACCAACAACATTGCAACATCTATAATCACAAATATCTACTCCGAGGCGAGTTGCCAAGAGTGCCAAGGATAAAGCCGACAATGAGACTGACCGCCAGGAATATAAAGATTATTAAAACCTTTGAGAGGGTATGTTGCCAGAACGGAAGATTGATATTGATCTGTTCGCAGTTTTGAAGGACAAAAAGCACAACGAGCAAGGGAAAAAGGAAGGAGTTCAACATTTCATTTTTCATCCACTACCCAAAGTAAAATTAAGGGATATCCAGTTTAGACCTGCCGAAGTTGAATGATTGTTAAATTTACTTACTGCTATTTGATTCAGTTATATGATCACCCTTTACCATCCGTACCGGAAAAGGCTCGGTAATGGCACCTGTATAAATGGATTGGTGGGGAAACGGAATTTCGATCCCGTTTTTATCAAAGGAGTTCTTGATTTCCTCGTGGATACTATTGCGCAGGTCCAGAAAATTTTCCCGCTTTGCCCATACCGAAAATTGGATATCCAGGGAAGAATCCCCAAACCCTTTAAACATAAATACAGGTTTGGGTTCTTGAAGACAGAGAGGATTCTGGACTGCCACTGCAAATAATAACTCGCGGACTCTGGAAATATTCTCTTTATAAGCGACCCCGACTTGAACATCCAGGCGGCGTATTGGAAAACGAGTCAGTGTAGTCACTTCTGAACCTACGAGTTTTTCATTCGGGATCCTGACATACAAGTTGTCCATGGTTCGGAGCTTAGCGGAAAGAAGATCAATGGAAATAACTTCTCCTGTCGTGTTGCCGACCGTGATGACATCGCCCATAGAGAAAGGCCTTTCCCCTATAAGAAACAAACCACTGATTAAATTGGATACCGAGGTTTTTGATGCAAAGCCGATGGCTACGGAAAAGACACCGGCAGCCCCGAGGAGAACTTTCAGGTCGAAACCGAGTTCATTCAAGGCAGAAATCAAAAAAACAATCATCAAAAAATAAAAGGTACCCCGCTGGGTAAGCATGGTCCCCTGGCTGGACAATCTTTTTTTTGCCATGCGAGCCATCCATCTGGCAGAAAGTTTGGCGACAATATAGCCGACCAACAGTATGACAACTGCCCGTAGAATCATGACGGACCGTGGGTTGACCAGAAATTGCCCGATAGTATCCATCCAATCGTTCATAAAGCTTTCTCCTTATCCGAAAAGCATACTCAGGGGGCCAGACAGAATCTTTTTATCGGCCTTCTGCCTGGGGCCAGAAACTAAAATGCCCTTTTCTAGGTGTTTCGGCGGACCTTGGCGGATATCAATGACATCCGCGCCACCCTCTGTTTTTCTTGTTATCGAAACGGCCTGGGTCCAAAGGAAACCACTGCTATCCTGGAAGAGCGAAAGATAAGGGACCAACAATTTTATTTTCTCCAGCGCCAGAGAGGATGACGACTGATTGTTGATCAGGACAGGAGTGATGGCACGGAAAGATCGTAGCTGCAGCAGATCAAGCTGTAGCTTACCACTGGTGGAACCGGCGTAGCACAGTTCTCCTTCGCGAGTCGACTGACCGAACCAGGTATCAGAGGGTCGCTGAATTGCTATTTCCTTCAGGAGAATGTCAGGCTCACCGGAGCTCATGAAGATCCACAGGGGAGTGGAAACGTAAATGGTTATTTCCTGACCTGAAGGCACAT
>CAMYJP010000279.1 GCA_947258675.1 uncultured Desulfobulbaceae bacterium
TCATTGCCTTCAGCTGTGGGAATGGTTGAAATTCTCAGCTCAATATCCTTGCCCGTCGAGGTCCTGAAATTTATTTTTCCATCTTGAGGTTGTCTCCGCTCGGCAATATCAAGATTGGATAGGATTTTGAATCGGGAAACAACAGCTCTGATGTGGTCCATGGGAATGTTAAGAATATCTTCACAATGGCCGTCTATCCGGTATCTGACTTCCGCATCCTGGGAAAGACCATAAGGTTCGATATGGATATCAGAGGCATTCTGACTGAACGCATCTTCGATGATTTTTCGTACCAGCAGGACCGTTGCTTTATTCTCGGCTTCTTCTTCGAGCGTCAATTCATCTTGCTCGCCAGCAGAACCTTGCTGCCCATTCATCTCTTCCAGGATATCTCGAAAGGATTTTTCACCAATCCTTATACTTTCGTTCGTGTTTTTGGTTCTGGTTGCTGGTTTGATGCGATCGATAAATTCAATGATATCTTCTTTCAAGGCGACACGAAATTCAACATTGCGTGTCCTGAGTATCTGCATAACTTCATGAATTTTAATTTGGTCATGGGGGTCATCGATAGCCAGGATTATCTTGTCGTCTTTTTTGTAGAGCGGCAGGCAGTGGGTTTGCCTGAAGTACTCAATATTTATTCCCTTGAGGAGTTCCATCGGATTATGTCGGGAAGTGCTGAGATCCTCATATTCTACTTCGTAAAACCGGGCCAGGGATTTTCCAAGTTCTCTTTTCGGAATGTTAAATTCCTTTAATAAGACATTGTTTAGATCCCTTTTCTGGCGTCGCGCCATGGTCTGAGCCTTGATAAAATCCGCCCTCGATAAAATTTCATTTTTTATGAGCAATTCGTATTTAGAGGGGTTTCGTTTGGAGAATTTATAAAGATTATTAAAGGAATATCCCAGAGTTAAAGTGATATCAAAGAGAAGTTTTTGATCCTCAAATGAAAAATTTTCATCTCTTTTTTTGTTGATCAGCTGGATGACCCCCAGCAGGGATTTTTTAAAGAGGATCGGTACAGCAAGTACCTGCCTGGTTTTGGTACCGTTTTTTTGGTCCCAGGTAGAGTCAAAAGAAAGCTCGGGGTCTATGGAAGAAAGTTCCTTCTGGTTATAGACGTCCTCAATGTTAATAATTTTTTTGCTCTTGGCGACAAACCCGGCAATACTGTTTTTACTGATCGGCACCCGAATGTCTATGAGCTTGGTTTTGGGTAGTACAGCCCATGAGAAAATCTCTTTTTGTGTAGAATCAACAAGATAAATGGTTGCCATCTCCGCATCATAAATATTAAGAATCTCATCGCGTAATCCAGTAAGAATTCCATTGATGTTTTGTGCGGAATTAATAGAATTTTTTAGCTTTACAATATTGGTTGATCGCATGATTTTCTCGGTTTACTCATCTATACGCAAAGAAAAGCTTTTATTATTCAGGCCACACTTTGAATTGAAAGGGGAGGGCAATATGCGGGCAATATGTAAGCTAATGACTTCGTGGTAATCCATTGTAGTATCAACCTTAGTTGTGAAGTTGTTGTCAAATTGGCATTAACATGGTAACCGGATATTCTCAGAAAGGCGCTTCATCCTCAAGACCACCAGATTATAACCACAGCTTTAATTTTTTATAAAACCAACAATATCAGGTAAATAGAAATTTTTGCTATAATCCATAGTTAAGCAAAACAATATTATCACGCATACAGCGATTCGAATTTTTCGGTGCAAATTGTATTGAAAGATTTAACTCCAATTATATATGAGCAACAAACGAGCCAGATTAATGCTGGAACATCTGGTATTGGCAAATCATAATTGCATTGGATATGGTCTTTGGAGATTGAAGATAAATGGAGGGATCAAACCATTTCCTGTTGAGAAGAAGACTCTTATCAACAGGAAATGGTTGTGTTTCGGATGTTGTGGAAAATATCAGTTGCTAAAGTTGGGGTAGCTCATTTCTGGTAACTTTTTGATTCCTTCTAAATCAATTTAAGCCATTTTAGTGTGCTATTAATAGTTGAAATCATGAGGATGGGTGCGTTTTGTATGACCTGTAACGCCGTAGGTCGCGAGTTTCCAGTAACAACCTTTATCCACCTTTAATCCATATTTCTTGACAAAATTTGTAATGACATATGGAGGGAAAACAGCCTTGAATAGTTAACCTATTAGAATAAATAGATATATTATTGTCTATCTGTGGGAATATATTTTGCAATCGGAACAGGTAGTTTATTTAGGCCCTGTTATCATAAAGCATATATTTTTTACCAACAATAAGGAGGAGTACTGTATGGAAAGTATTAGTCAATTAATATATCGCTTTATATTAATAGTAACAGCCCTGATCATTTTAATTAATGTCGGTCAGTTTTTCTAAAAAGCCGTTCCATCTGGAAATCAAGTTTAATATAATAAGTTATAAATATTAATAAGTTGTCAAATGGTTATATGATGGCTAATGGCAAATGTATGATTGTTATTAGTAAACTATTGTGAAGCTTGTCTTGGTTCTTGGTATTAAAACATCAAAACAGTCCATCAACCAGGGTTGGAACATTGGAAGCAGAAAAAGCCTATATAAAAAGAGACAATACTACAGTCATTAAATGTCCTCATTGTAGATTAGAAAAAACTATATCGGTTGAGGAGATTAAAGGACGAAAAAAAATTCTTAAAGTAAAATGTTCCTGTAAAAATGTTTACAATGTCAGTCTTGAATTCAGAAAAATGTATCGTAAAGAGACTGAGCTAAAAGGAAGGTATATAAATCTTTCACATGAAAATGATGAGAATATAATTATTGTAAGCAATATATCGATGCGTGGTGTTGGTTTTTGTATTTCCAATGGGCATAAAATTGCCAAGGGAAATAAACTCAGGGTTGAGTTTAGAATAGATGATAAGCGCAAAACTTTTATTGGCAGAGAAGTTGTAGTCAAGGTTGTGCGGGGTAATTATATAGGGGCTGAATTTATCAATGTTGATGAATATGATAAATTTCTAGGCTATTATTTAGCGTCCTGAACAAAAAAGAAACAGCGGTCTTATAGAGGAAGGAATAATCAAAAAAGCCCGGCATCTATAACTGCCTGGCTTTTTTGATTATTAAAAACAAAATTATTTTACAGCTGCCGAAAGTTTGCTACCGGCTTTAAATTTGGCAACATTTTTTGCCTTGATTTTAATTGCCTTGCCAGTTTGAGGATTGCGCCCAGTCCGTGCTGCTCGTTTAGCTACTGAAAAAGTACCAAAGCCAACAAGGGTAACCTTGTCTTTTTTCTTCAGAGCCTTTGTAATAGCGGCAATTGCCCCATTCAAACTCTTTTCCGCAGCTGCCTTGCTTATATTTGCTGCGGCCGCCATGCTTTCAACTAAATCGCTCTTGTTCATGTTTCTTCTCCTTTGTTGTCTGAATGATATTCTGCAGCCCCTAACAATGTCCTACCAAACTATGCCCTATCACTACAGTGATTGAAGAGTGTTGTCAAGCTGAAATGTAAGAAGGCATTGAGTTTTAGGGGTTTTGCTTTTTTTTTTTAAAACTAAAGAAGCAACCTTTAGCCATATAAAAAAATATAAATTGCAGAAAATCTTGTAGCTACATGAAAAGAAAAAAATAAAAATAAAATAATTTCA
>CAMYJP010000280.1 GCA_947258675.1 uncultured Desulfobulbaceae bacterium
ATTCGGCGATCATTGTATTCCTTGCCGGTTAGACGCGGCTATCTTGCTGCAGGATCCTCAGATGACAAAATTCTCAATTTCAGAGGACCAGATTTCATAACCACGCTCACTCAAATGCACACCATCTTCAAGAAAACCATTAGTGTTAGTTTTTCCTTCATCCGTAAGAAATGCATTGTATGTATCCAGATAATCTACTCCATTTTCCAAAGCCATTTGCCTGAGGGAGCTGTTAACCTGGAGGATGCTGTTATCGGAAATCCATGGCAGCCGGAAAGGCAAAAGACTGTTTATGATTATTTTAGCGGCTGGAAATTTTTCATGAAGCAGTAAAACAATTTTTTCGTAAGGGACTATAATTTCATATTCCTCCATTCCGACATTATTAGTACCACTCATTATCAAAACCAGATCAGGGACAGGTAGCCTTTCAATCATAGCTCCCAACCTGCCCAGCAAGCCTTCTACAGTTTCGCCCGCCATTCCCAGGTTGAGTAAATCAGCCTCGGGGAATCGCCTGTGCCAGTCGCAAAATTCAATCAGGGAATCACCTAAAAATATCCATTTTGGTCGGCTTGTATTATCTTTTTTCATACCTAAATCAATATCGGGCAAAGAAACTTAAATTTTCATATAAAGTCAAGCAATTAGTCAACCTTTGCTATCAGTACTACGGCACCCATGGGCTCCACCTTCACTTTTGTTCCAACAGGAAATTCTTCTGCCTCCTCCTGAAAAGTAAAGTCTTTTGGGGGCATAGCAGCGGAGTCTATAATTTTCCGCCAGTTCCGCTCCTCACTTAATAAAGGAACTTGAAATGTTTTGGAGGAGGTCCTATGGCCATTCAGCATTACAAAAAAATCATCCTCCTCCTCACTGCCAGATGCCTGCCCGTTAAGGTAAAAAGCCAGGGTTTTGCTCTCATATGACCAGTCCGTTTCATCATTATGAATTGACTGCCATATGATCTCATTGGACTTCTCCTTCCCTGTATTGGAAAAAAAATCAGCACGACGGAAAACAGAATGTTTTTTTCTAAGCGCTATAAGTCCTGAAAAAAACCGGAGCAGATCACCGTTCTCATCAGCCAGCCTCCAATCCACCCAGCTGATTTCATTATCCTGGCAATAGGCATTATTGTTACCCTGCTGTGTTCGACCGAACTCATCTCCAGCCACCAACATCGGCACCCCCTGTGAAAGAAAAAGAATAACAGCAAAAGTACGAATACGCCGATCCCGCATTTGATTTATTTCAGTGCTGGATGTATCTCCTTCAGCGCCACTGTCCCAGCTGATATTATGATCCAGGCCATCCTTATTATCCTCACCATTGCTGATATTCTTTTTTGTATTAAAGCTTACCAGGTCCTTCAGGGTAAAACCATCATGACTGGTAATAAAATTAATACTGTTATAGGGATGACCATATTTCTGATACAGATCTGAACTGCCGGCAATTCGAGTTGCCAGGGCTGGTACCATATCTTCCATGCTACACATGAATTTTCTTACATCGTCACGAAATTTCCCATTCCATTCCGCCCAACGAGGACTGGTAGAAAAGTTCCCAACCTGATAGAGACCAGCGGCATCCCAGGCCTCTGCGATAATTTTCGTGTTGGCAAGTATGGGATCTTCGGCAATTTTTTCAACCATAGGAGGGTCACTTAATACCTCGCCATTCTGATCCCTGCCAAGGACCGATGCAAGGTCAAACCGAAAACCGTCGACATGCATTTCGATAACCCAGTACCTGAGGCAGTCCATTATCAATTGCCGAACCAGTGGATGATTGCAATTAAGGGTGTTTCCGCATCCTGAAAAGTTCAGATACTCACCGGTTTTCTGGTCAAGGAGATAATAAATGGAATTATCTAATCCTCTGAAGCTACTCATTGGCCCATCAGATCCTCCTTCAGCAGTATGGTTGAATACCACATCCAATATTACTTCGATACCAGCTTTATGGAGTTGCTTCACCATTTCTTTGAATTCATAAACCTGATTACCATGTAGGCCATTAGTAGCATAAGAAGCCTTGGGTGAGAAAAAAGACAGAGGACTGTAACCCCAGAAATTCTTGAGTTGCTCATCGGTAAGCGGATTCTTGCGGACATTTTCATTCTCATTAAACTCAGTAATCGGCATCAACTCAATTGCTGTAACGCCAAGCTCCTGCAAATAAGGAATTTTTTCAATTATCCCCGAATATGTCCCCGGATGATTAACTCCAGCACTTGGATGTATTGTATACCCCCGCACATGCATTTCATAAATTATGGAATCCTTGAGAGGAATGTTTAAAGGGCGGTCTCCTTCCCAGTCAAAATTGTCCTCAACCACCAAACAACGGCGGTTAAAGCCTCCCCAAAGACTATCCTTTTTGCTGCTTTTCACCCCCCATTCTTCACCATCAGCCAGTGCTCTGGCATAGGGGTCAAGCAGGATTTTATCACGGGAATAAAAATGTCCAAGGCCGCTGGGATCATAAGGACCGCCAATTTTAAAACCATACATCAGGTCTTTATATGATATTTGCACCAGGATATGCCACACATCACCGGTTTTGTTAAGCATTGGATCCAGGGCAATCTCCCTGGTATTATAATTATTGCCTTTTTTGGCTTCGAGAATAAAAAGAACCAAAGAAACAGTATCGGCGTGTCTGGAAAAAACTGCAAAGTTGATTCCATCCGGAGTAATAGTGGCCCCAAAAGGTAATGGAGTGCCTGGTGCAATTGAAAACGATTTTTTCATAATAACCCGATTAAAGTATAGGTATAATTACTTTAACTTTCTAAATAAAATTTAAAAAAAATAGCAAAGCATTACATAAATACAAACGCGCTCAGTTTACAGTATAGGATTTGCTGTTGCTAGCATGGCATTAATATCCGAATTTCGTATCCCTATGGTTTTGCATATTTTTTTTTCTAAGGGTTTAACTATAAACAGGTAACTATTACACGTAAACCAGGGGAAAAAACCTGCAGATTGCAACTATTGTTTCTATTTATCATAAAATTACATCAACTTAGATAGTTGAATAATCTACGTTTCATATTACTGGGAAGAATGACCTGATTCTAAACGATCTTAATCTAGATCGATGCTATTTTGTTGTTGAACTGGAAACAATTTTTTGTCTCCCGTTCGGATAAAAAGAGTATTCGGATGGACACTCATTAAAACAGAAAACACAAAAATTGAAACAAAAAGGATCTATTCTTTTCCTGAACGCATAATACCTAGCTGCAATCAAAGATAATCCGACGCTACTCTCATGAATATTTCTTTAATTTTAGACAGATACACATAAAATTTGCATGTTTTTTGGGCACAAAAACAAAATTATTATAGAATAGTCAATAATTAAATGTTGAAATTACCAGAACCAGTTTTTAATATTGGTAATCATTATCACTAAATAATAAATTTCAATTATAAATTGGGGAGGGTATAAAATGTCTATTTTTAAACATCTTGGAATCGATCATAGCCAGGCAACAATTGACTGGGATTTGAAACCTGCTGAAACTTTCGGGATTTTTGAAAGTTGGGGCGGGAAAGATCGTGTCCGAAACAAGAATGAACGTTTCTATTATTTTTTCATTGATTGTGAAAAAAAACCAGCAGGGC
>CAMYJP010000281.1 GCA_947258675.1 uncultured Desulfobulbaceae bacterium
CAATAGAGTCCCGTTTTCCGTATCTTGACGAGGAAGTAGTGCGTTTTGGCATCAATCTTCCGGTACGTTATAAAGCAAGGGCAAACTGGAATTTTAAAGATATTCGACATGCATTCATAACGGATAAGTATATTGTCAGAAAATTAGGTGAAAAACTGTTGCCAAGAAAATTATCAGAAAAAAGCAAATGGGGATTTGGATTGCCGACCTGGAATCATATCGAAGTGGATAAGGAGTTTTTCGATGGTGGATATCTCGATGAAGTGTTGGGATTTAATTTCCGATTTTCTGAAGTATTGTACGACACTAAAATTTACCCAATGACTTTTAGAGCCAAGCTTGTCTCTTTGGATACATTTGGCAGAATATTCGGTTTAAATCAGAAGATAGATGATATTGACGAAAGGTATAAAAAGTATATTAGATGGAAGCCTGCCTAGTCGAAGGGTAAAGGATAGATCCTTACTCTGTCACTGTCATTGCCGATCATTTTAAAGGCCAGGGTACGATCGGTGCCAGGCAAGATAAATGAGGCTACGCTAGACCCGTTAGTATCAATGGCTTAGGATGATGTTATTTAAGAGGCATTTTTAAAAGCAAAATGCTTATACTAGTTAAAGTTGACCAATAAGGTATTATTCGTTGGATTTGAAATAGATTATTAAATTCACTTGAATCAATCATCTGCTTAGTGTTGCCTATGACTAAAAAACTATCGTATCTTGTTGTTTGGATTATTTTCGTATCAGTTAGTCAAGTATGTGTTGCGCACGAAGAAAAGAAAGAAACTAGTCAGACAACTCAAAGCCAGGGATCCGAAACTCTGGTTCCCCAAAAGCATACTCCTCAGACCAGAGACGCTGTATTTAAATCATCTCCGTACAAACCGACTGGTTTATTAGGTAACCTTGATTTTGAAGATGATGAAATTATAGCGTTCCCAGATAAATACGATACTGACGATATGCTCGTATTTCAACTGCCGAAGGGAGAAACAACCGCCATCAGGTTGCAATATCAAGGCGGAAATGAAAACGAAAGACGTGCAAGAATTGCTACCGACCCTGAAGATAAAGAAAACCATACATTACACTACTGGTTGAAAAATGCCCGGGTGCCCGATCAGAAAAAAGGTAACTTTAAAGGTCGAATTCAAATGAATGTGTATGGTATTAGTGAGACTTCCTTATTTCAACGATACCGGCTTTATTTGCATCCTGATCTCGCTTTATACCGGCAGTACCCAAAAGCGAATTATTGGTTTAGTTTATCTACATGGTGGATGGGAGCAGCTTGGGAAGGACACAAGAATTCCTTTAATATTGTCTTGAATTTAGCGAAACCTGCCGGCGTGGGTGTACCTTTATATTTTACAGCCTCGGGCAGCGTGTTTGATGGGGGTGAAGCTGTCCGTGGTAGATTTAAAGAAATTTGGGCCGAAGCAGGTTCGAATTTTGAAGTTCCCGTAGGCGAATGGATCGATATTGAGATCGGTTACAAGGCCGGCAATAAAGAAACAGGGCGTTTTTACATGGCGGCTAAGCGTGAAAAGGACGAGGTATTGACCACCATATTTGATATAACAAATTGGACGTATCATCCTGAATCCCCAGATCTTGTTCCGGTAACGCACTTGAATCCTTTGAAACTATACAGTAGCTCTCGCATCATTGATTTTATTCGTAATAAAGGAGGTGTCGCTCAGGTGTATTGGGATGATTTCGAAGCCTACAAAAATTGGTAATTCAGTAGTCAAGCTAATATACGAAACCTGACGTCAGATGGAATAACAGGGGATGGGTGGTTTTTTGTATTACGACAAGCGGCAGAATCCTGATTCTGCTGTCAACATGCGTCGTAGCCTTGAAGTTTTCGAAAAAAAACGACTTTCCGATGGGCGTTTATTATCAATAAAAGAGGTTATCGAGAAGGATAACTTCGTCATTTATCTCTACCAAAAAATAGCTGTACATACCGAGAATGTTTTTCATTTAGAAAATGGTGACTTCATTCTTAATACGGGCACGTTTATTTATAACAAACAAACCGGATTAACAGCGTTAAAAAATCTCTATACAGATTTTGATCCTGTCACATTTGAATTTAATGCTTTACAGGGTCAGTTCTGTGTACTTCTTTATAAGGACCAAACGCTCTATATCTGGAATGATTTTTTTGGTGTTTATCATGTATTCACCAATGACGACAAGAGTGTAATCGCCAGTTCATTTTTAGCTGTCGTTCGGCAACTGAAAACAAAACAAATAGATATGCAGGCAATGTATGAATATGTCTTTGAGGGCGCAAGTTACAATGATAATACTTACATTAGAGGTGTTAAATTATTAGATGCATTTAACATTCACGAGTTAAGCTCTGATGTTCCAGTATTCCGCAAAAAACATTCGATTGAAACAATAAAAACGGATGACTTTGATGAGCGTGTAGAGCTTACGGTAGATAGTTTATTAAGCTATTTTAATACCTTAATTAATTGTTTTGGGAAGAATGTCTGTAGTGCACTGTCAGGTGGTTACGATAGTCGCTTAATTCTTACTTTGTTACTCAAAATCAATATAGATCCTTATCTTTATGTTTACGGTACAAAGCAATCAGCTGATGTTCGTGTCGCTACTACTATTGCCGCGACCGAGAATTTGGTGATACATCATGATAATAAAAATGTAACAAAACTATCGCTCGAAAAATTCCAGGAACTAACTCGAGATGAATATTTTTATTGTGATGGGCACGGGCCGAATGGAGTATTCAGCAATGGCGCCGAATATTTCGCACGTACAGTTCGTTCTAATGCCGCTAATTTACAGCTAAATGGTGGTGGTGGAGAAATATTCAGGAATTTTTGGAAATTGCCTGATCGTTCGATATCCATAGATGCTTTTTTGAAATCCCGATTTGATCGGTTACCGGCTTCTACCTTTAAAGGAAAGTTTGACACGGAAAATTATCTATTGAATTTGCTTAAAAAGATCCAGCGGATGCTTGAGATCGATAGCACTGTAATAACACGAAACGAAGTTGAAAAACTTTATGTATACATGCGAATCAAATACTGGATGGGTTATAACACAAGCATACAGAACGTCAGAAGTTACGCACTTATTCCACTAACTGAACCGGTATTCGCCTACCCAAGTTTTTCTATTCCATTTAAACAGAAAGAGAATGGTGTTTTTGAGGCTGCTTTGATCCGGCGTTTAAATCCGAAACTTGCCGCATATGATTCGGCCTATGGGTATAATTTTTCCAGTAACCCTTCCACGATGGTCGCATTTAAAAATTCGTTAATGCAAAACTTACCTGTTTCTGCGCAACGCTCACTGCGTAAATTAAGGTACAGTTGTTCAAGCCTTAATATGCCTTATTATCTACAACATGACTATATTGATAGTGTTGGTCCAATCGATGGTTTGCTTACTGACGAGTATTTTAACCTGGAAAGTATTCGAGACCCACTCATGGTAAGCAGATTACAGACGATAAACCTTGTCTTGTCGGACCCGTTTTGAGTCGAGTGACAACGGTGTAGGTTTTTATACGCCCGGCGTCAATTGAGAGACTGTTCAGAATTCTGTGTCAACGTAAAAACACTGGATCA
>CAMYJP010000282.1 GCA_947258675.1 uncultured Desulfobulbaceae bacterium
CTCGTCGGGATCGCTTTGCTGCCGACGCACCAAGGCTGAAACGAATATCCGTTCAAATCCCAGTCGTGCTTCAAGCCGCAGTTGCTCGTCACCGTTTTGAGTTGCGTGTAGAACTGAACTCCTGACTTGCCGTAAAAGTTGATATCGCGAAATTTCCGTTGAATTGATTTGGCTGAATATTATTCACTATTGCAAAACCTTCTTTGCATGAAAAGGATACTTTTACCGTATAGGAATAAATAATCATTTTTCTAATAAATATTTCCTGCAGGTTATACTTGAGAATATCTCTCAAACTCAAAACGTCCTGATTTATCAACCAATTTTACACAACTGACTTAGATTTAATATTGACTATTTGGATGATGCTGCGATATCATTAAGTGTATCGGGGGTACTAATTAATATGAGATTTTAGATAGTTATTGATCAGACCTACATAGGATCAGTAAATATTCTGATTTTTTTTATTCATAAATAGCACTGTTGGAGAATTTTGATGCTAGGGACACTGATCGATATCCTGATTAATACGCCCTTAAGGGTAAAAAAAATATGGCAACTGATAAATGATCCAATAAAGTCGAGAAGCTATTACATTCATGCAAAACGAAAAAGTAAACTACTCATTTTTCTAGACAATATTCTATGGGCACTCACAAAAGGAGAGGTGAATCACTATTATTTCCTTTACGGTTTTGATCGCAAAAAACTAAATGATACAAAAGAGTATTTAGGACATAAGGAGTTCTGGGAGCATCAAAAAAAAGTTAGAGAATCCAGCGTACTGGTCGGTGTCGAGATGAGCTATAAATGTCTGGTACATGATAAACTGGCTTTCAGCACCTATTTATCAGGTCTGGGTTTTTCTACACCAAAGACTATTGCAATAGGGAATAAAACCGAAGTGACGTTTGTTGAAGAGGGGCAAACAGTCAATCTTGAAAGCTTTAGCAACAGAGACACGGATGCTTTTTGTAAAGACCTGTTGGGAGAGGGGGGAGTTGATGTTTTTCCCCTAAAGATACAAAACGGAAATATTAATTTTGGCCGTAAGAGAGTGACCCTTAAAGAAATGCAGCAGCAACTCCCTGACCGTTGGCTCCTGCAGGAAAGAATTGAACAGCATCATGAGATGACAAATATCTATCCTCATTCGGTAAATACCATTCGGACCGTAACAGCTCTGAATAACAATCGTCCTGAGCTCCTTTTTGCCAATCTACGTGTAGGTAATAACAGGTCGGCATGTGATAACTGGTCTATCGGGGGAGTAATGATCGGATTGGACATGGATAAAGGTATATTGAATAAATACGGCTATCTTAAATCTGAATACGGCACCAGGACAACAAAACACCCGGAGACCCACTTTGTATTCGAAGGCTACAAAGTACCGTTTTACAGGGAAGCCATTGAGTTGGCACTCCGGCTTCATCGTTTTTTTTACGGTATTCACTCCATTGGATGGGATATTGCCATCACCGAAAATGGACCTTGTGTTCTTGAGGCCAATGACGAATGGCTCCTGGCAATGCCGCAAGGTTTGTACGGTGGTATGAGATCAAAGTATCTCGACACTTACCCTGAAGAATTAATGTGAGCTCTTCGTCCTGGCCAGCTTTAGTAGAACTCTCCATAGATAAATTTTTCTTTTTAACAACCGGGTATATTTGATCAAAACTATACCGCTGGAACTGTTATATTATCCAAATCATCCAATCTTAAACCTTTTTAATAATAATATTCCGCCCTAGCTGTTTCCGTAGCAGAGAAGAAGACAGACTGGGAGTAACTCAATTGATTCGAATAAGCAATGGTTGTTGGGTGGAAGGTGTTAATTGCCCGGAGCGGGAAGAATAACAAGAAGCTTTTGGTATGGTTGAATTTTTGTACCAGGAGGTAGATTGTTGAGATGGCGCAGTTGATCAATAGTCATGGCAAACTTTGTGCTGACATCATGAATGTCCTCCCCTGGCAGAACAAGATGGTAGCCGGTTACAGTCCTAAGATCTGAAATCGTTACAGAAAGCGCTGCTTTATCTCCACCTGCAAGTTTTTTCTTCTTTCCTGCCTGGATGATTACCTCTTCATCTGTCCTTTCAATTTCCGGAACCACAGTTTGAATTACCGGTGGTGTGCTGATGGCCGGTTTACTAACTAATGGTTTATTCTCAACGGATTTACGCTCCACCGGACTTTTCTGAACTGATTTGTTGACCGTCTGGTTATTGGCTTCAGTGACTTTTCCCGCCCGCAGCTCCTGTATTTTCTCCTCCATCAGACGAAGCTGCCTTTCAAGAGAGCGGATCTTTTGAATATCTCCGCTGGAACCCGGTACCGTTTGCCCTGCTTGGGGGATGGTTTGTACGACTGCTGGAAATCGATTCCGATTGCGGCCATTGTCTCGAATAATCAATAGAAAAGCAAGAACTGCAACAAGAAGTAAAATAGTGGAAGATGACATAATCTTTGAAAAATCATAGCCTTCATTCACCTGTTTCTCATTTCTTTCGTACCCTTCCTGCCATTCAGGTGCAAGATTGCCGGTAAAATACCTGAGGTCCTGCTCAGAGATTTCAGTAAACTGGACACCGAGACCATAAAGAGGAACATCGTCATCATCACTTAAGGAAACAACCCGGACAATGAGACCCTTTGCCGTGATTACATCATCGAACTCTGTCAGTTCAACGACCATCTTTACGGACTCGCCAAGTTCGACCCGGCTGTTCACCAGCACCAGGGCGCCCCCACGGCTGATATCTTTAATTTTACCCTGAATTCTGCCCTGGTCGTTGAGTAAAATAGCGGGCCAGTTGAATTCAACCCTGGGATGTGCTCGCCTGTTTTCCTGCCGCCTATCTTTCATTGAACAGATTAATTTCCCTGATATTAGAAGGATACCGATTCATAATCGTATCCACACATGATATTTTATCATACTGTTACAATTTATATAGTATAGCCATAGAACCGAAGAGTGAAGAAAAAAAACCATACCCAGAAAACAGTGGAGTTAAAACTCATCTATATAAGGAGCTGGTAAATCTGGCAGACATGGTGAAGAAATTAACATTCAAATTCCACCAGCCAAGTGTTCCGAGTAGATTTCATCAAGTTCGCTTGTAAATTTCTTGGCAACTGCATCGCGCTTCACCTTCATCGTCGGTGTTGCCAACCCGTTCTCAACAGTCCACTGCTCATCACTCAAAATGACGCGTCTAACTTTTGCATACGAGGGAAAATGTTTTGTGCTTTTCTGGATTCTCTTTACGATCTCTTCTTGTACAAGAGGGACATCATAAATAAGAGGATCCTCAGAGCTCAGGCCAAGTTCCAGGAGGAATTCATTCCACATATCCTGGTTCACCACTACAACCACCGAAATAAACGCTTTTCCTTCGCCAACAATCATGCATTGATGAAATAGAGAATCTTGGAGGATAGCAAGTTCAAGGTCTGTCGGTGAAATTTTCTCGCCGGTTGAGGTGACAAGCACATCCTTCAACCTTCCCTTGATATAAATTCTGCCATTATCGATGGCAACTTGATCGCCAGTATGGAGCCAGCCGCTTTCATCCAGAACCGCTTTGGTATCTTCCTGGTG
>CAMYJP010000283.1 GCA_947258675.1 uncultured Desulfobulbaceae bacterium
GACGAGATAATTTAGCGTAACACAGTAGCTGGCGACTTTTTGCGACGCCATCAATATTGAGTAATTGCCTAAAGCTCACTCGGCTATGAACCACTATCTTTTCCATTATATTTGATAGTAAATACCGGCAATGATAGTTGCCAGCGAATAGCTGCCAAGCGCAAAACCAGAATCAGGCTGATTGTCATATAGATAGCAAGGACTTCTTTTCTCAGAAAATAAGATATGAAAATATAAAAACAAGCTCCAATCAAGGCAGCAGTTGCATATATTTCACGCCGCAGGATCAAGGGGATTTCTCCTGCCAGAATGTCGCGGATCATACCTCCGACTACACCGGTCATAACTCCCATTATTGCAACGATTACCAAAGGTACCTGACTGTCCATAGCCTTTTGGCAACCTATTACGGTAAATACCGCCAGACCGACAGCGTCGGCTGTCTGTAGGGCTTTGGTTGATGTAGAAGGAATGCCCGAAGTAAGAAAAGTAATGATGGCAGCAGCAATAGCTGCATAAAGATAAACAGGATCTGATACCCAGAAAATAGGGGCAGCATCAAGTATCAAATCCCTTAGTGTACCACCTCCTAAAGCTGTTGCTAAGGCAAGCACGACCACGCCAAAAAGATCAAGATGTTTTCGGCCTGCGGCCAAAGAACCGGTAACGGCAAAAACAACAACTCCGAAAAGGTCAAGATAATAAATCATTTCACACAGCCATAAAAGTATCAGCTTTATGGATCATTATTAACGCAGGATAATGCATGATCATGATGAGGTTATTATCTCAGGTTAAAGATTCAGTATCAAGCTTTAACTTCATGTAATACCCGCCCCAAATCCTGAATAGAATAAGGTTTGGTTGCAACAGCTTTAAAACCAAACTCTTCATAATTTGCCATTATCGGATCATTTGCGTAGCCGCTTGATACTATCGCTTTAACCCCTGAGTCAAGTTCAAGCATTTTACTCAAAGTTACTCTGCCACCCTTTCCCCCGGGGATAGTCAAATCCATTATCACTGCAGTAAATGGTGTATTATTCTCTAACGCCTGTTTATAGGAGATTACAGCTTTTTCACCATCGGTAACCAGGACAGATTCATAACCTAAATAGTTGAGCATATTGCCAACAGTTTCAAGAACATATTCTTCGTCATCCAAAACCAGAATTTTTCCAGTGCCGGCGTTAATAGCATCCGGGTTTGTTTCATCTGATATAGGTTTTTCAATCGATGCTGGAAGATATATTATGAATTTAGCTCCATTGTCTACCCTGGATTCGACAGTAATATGTCCCAAATGCTTTTTTATTATAGAATGACTGATGGCCAACCCCAATCCATTACCCTGCTGTTTCGTTGTAAAATAGGGGTCAAATATCTTACTGAGGTTTTTCTCAGGAATTCCAGGTCCCTGATCTTCAATAGCAATTTCGACAAACATACCTGCTTTAAGAGGCAACTGACTCTTTTCCTCTGTGATTATGTTCCGCCCGGTAATACTGATAATTCCGCCTTCCGGCATAGCCTGAACCGCATTGAGAGCAATATTATGAACAACTTGATTTATCTGACCCTTATCCGCCTTAACAGGCCAAAGGTCATCAGGAAGATGATAATCACTTTTCACATTGGATCCGTGCAGAACAAATGTAACCGATTCTATGATAATATCCGAAATAGTTGTGGAATGAATAACCGGCCCACCACCTTTAGAGAATGTGAGCAGCTGTCTGGTAAGGCTTTTTGCACGTGAAAAACCTTTTTCAGCCTCATAGAGTTTCTTAAAAGCTTCATCCTCTGGCTGCAAATACATCTTCGCGAGGGAAATATTGCCCAGAATGCCGGCCAGAAGATTATTAAAATCATGGGCAATACCGCCGGCAAGAATTCCTATGGATTCCAGTTTTTGCGAACGTTGCCGTTCATCATCAATTTTTCTCCTTTCTGTAATATCTTCTACCAGCCTGATAAATCCTCTGGATATTTTATCTTTCCCAATCACTGGAAATGCTCTGATTCTTCTGATAAAACGTTCTCCGTTGTCGTGTATACCTTCGTTTTCTATTTCATTTAATTGGCCGCTTTTCATAGCAGAAATTCCCGGACAGTAAGGGCATAATGAATCTCTTCCCTCAAATTCCCGGTAGCATTTTTTACCGATAAGATCGGTGGCATTTTTAGCAGTGTTTGCCGCCTGAGCCTTATTTACCATGACTATATTGTAATCAAGATCAACCAGGGTGATGCCCAGATCAATATTTTCAACTAAAGACCTATACAACTCTTTGATTTCATACAAATCCTCAACAGCAATTCTACGTTCCATTATCTCAGCAGTGAGTTTTTTATTGATCTCTTCCAGGGCTTCTGTTCTTTGCCTGACAACTGATTCAAGATGTTCTTGGTGTCTTCTGAGTTCCTCTTCAGCTCTCTTACGGTCCAAAACTTCTTGTCTGTTTTCCTGCCTGAGTTTTAAAGAGGTAATTACTCTGGCATGTATATTAAATGCTATTGCATAGACGCTAATGGTATAGACGACTGTCATAATGCCCATTGCGGTCTGTATCTCACCGCCTATATAGAAAAACCTTAAAATTATTGGCAAAAGTGCCGGAATGCTAAAGGCTACGAAAGCATATTGTAGTCCGGACGAAGTAACCGATGCTCCAGCCACCATCCCTCCTATCACAAAAGCCACAAAAATCTGATGGGATGCTGAATGTTCGGCAAAAAGAACAATACCTGTTGATCCCCAGACTAGGCCCGAAAAAAACATTCCAAGAATCAATAAGATTGCATAACGATTCGTATTAATCTGTTGTTGTGTACTTTTTTTGTAAGAGATAAAGATGATATATCTAATGAGTGTAATTGTGCAGAGCACTATAAACCAGGAAAGCAAGGTTTTAACGGGAACAACATTACGCAGTATATAGGTGAGAATCGCACCGTTTATCAATGTTGCCAAGTAGGCAGCATATTGATTCGAATAAACATACTCAACCTGGTCGGCAAACAACTGCTGTTCATTGTAAATTTTCATCCCATGGTAAAACCTAATGCTCAAGAGGGTGCATTTCTTCAGGTGAATCTTTCATTTGTCAGGCAAAATCTTTACAATTTCAAGAATGGAGCCTGAGCTAACTCTCACGTCCCCAACAATTCCACAGGAAATAACGCTAAACTCTGAAGATTATTTCTTCTAACCTACAAAGGTAGAATAAAGTTTACACTCTAACGCTATATTTACAATTGGAAAAATACACCGACGATGTTCTATCTTTTTTCATCTGGAAAGTGCAGAATTTACGGATGTTGGATCAAGTTGTTGCTATTCCAAAAACAGTCGTTTTTCAAAAAGATCAAGAAGTACTTTACATAACCAGATAGGCAGGAGAACTTAATTCCCCTAAGATGTTTATGTAAATAATTCTGATAGAAATGCTTATAAGTTGTTAGAATTAAGCAACTTTTTCCAATTTTTGCACTCTGGCTTTTGGTTGTGAACTGTTCTCACAGGAATCGCTAATTTCGCGGGACTGGCGATATTTTTCTTTGATTTCCCGAAAAGATTTCT
>CAMYJP010000284.1 GCA_947258675.1 uncultured Desulfobulbaceae bacterium
TGTTTTGTTGTGTAGAAGCGGCCCCAATTCCGTTGTGTGCATGGATACGGATTAGCCCTCAGCATTAGAAAGATGATACCTCTGATACTTTAAATATGAGTTTTCCCTTATTTGACCGATTGTAAAACAAGCCTCGGTTTCCCGGGACTTGTCTCAGCGAGGCATCCCCACACCGAAGTCGTAAGGCTTCGATGAAACGACTGCCTCCAACCTTACTTTAACTCATTTAGCACCTTCAGGACCTCATCGTTTTTGTCGAATTCACCGGGGCCGGTCGTCTTCGCATAGCGAATGATTCCTACTTTATCGATCACAAACCACGATCGTTTGGCGCGTCGGTAGAGGACGCTATCCTTGGGGTCATCGTAGAGCACGCCATAAGCTTTCGCTGTCACACGTTCAGTATCGCTCAGCAGGGGAAAAGAGAAGCTGTGCGTTCCCGCAAATGCGTTATTCGCCCGACCTAAGTCTACGCTTACGCCCAGTACCTGGGCGTTGGCCTCCTCGAACTTGGAATAGTTCTGTTCGAAGGACATCACATGGTTCGTTCAGGCCCCACCAAAGGCAAAGATATAGAAGAACAGCACCACCGGTTTCTTGCCCCGGAACTGGTTTAGACTGATTTTTTCGCCCATCGTACCGGGGAGCGTGAAGTCCGGTGCTTTATCTCCGACTTTCAACGCCATAACATCGCCAACGTTAAAAAAAAGCAGGGCCACGCTTATTAACACGACCATGAACATACTGATCCATCGTCTGATCTGCATAGGTTCCTCCTTTCTTGGGAATTGATGGTTTTAAAATTATCATACGTGTCGGTGATTATTACCAACAAGAGTTGGTTTTTAGGACTGTAAAAATCTCACGATCTTAATAACAAGTGAGGATTTTTAAAACCCACAATTTTGTAATCCTGGTCTCAAAAGCAATATATATTGATTGATAGAAACAAGATTTAGCCCCCAACAGACAACATAGCATTCTGTCAAGGGCAAGGTGGGCACATTTTAAGAGGTTTCTCCATTGCGATAACCTTTTGGATGAAGGTTAAATAAAGTCATTGACTGATAATATGATTATGTTAATTCAATGGATGTTCTGGTGATGGTTCGAACCGTCACATTTTTTTATTTTATTTGCCCTTTTCTTTAAAAAGGTCCGTGGGGCTAAGGCGATGATCGAAGAAACCACGAAATTCATAAAGATCGACCTTAATCAATTCAAGCTCCATCTTTATCTCAAAGAAGAAGCTGAATTGACCCTCCACTTCGACACTCCATCACGAAGGTTCTACCTGTCGGTGATCGGTCTCGTAATTCATGAGATGAAAAAACGAGGAAGGATCACATCCATACCCCTTCAGGAACAAGTCGATGTGCTCGCATTGCTCAACAAAACAGTTGGAGCATCAGCCGGGTCATCAAAAAAGGAGCATTTGCTTCCCAGAGTCTATAGAAAGTGGAAAGATGCACTTCCTGACCTGGAAAACGCCCCGCTTTTTAAGGTCGTTGGGAGAAAAAAAAGATACGATGAGTCGATGGATAAGGTTTATGGATTTGGTGAGGGGGAAAAGGACAGCTGGGCGAATCTTTTTGAGTACAATGGGAGCCATGAACACGTGAGGTTGAGGTTTTCAATCGACCGATTGGACGCGAGTTTGGATGATGTGATTATCGTTTATGGGGAATCCCCGGCAAAGTCGGCAAATGAGGATGCATGGGAAGGTTTTATCGCGCATCTTAAAGAAAATTTGGAGAACAGATCGATACCTGAGGATGCCGATGGCGAATTTAAAGAGCCTAAGTTGCCACTGCTCCGGCAAAGGAGATGGCTGAGATCAGCACCAGGCAGGTGGCTGTGGCTGGCGCTGTTTGCCCTGATAGCATTAGTTGTGGGAGTGACAACCTTTGCGGTCTGGAAATATAATTTATTTGCTCCTCAAGTTAGGGTTGCTTCCGTGGAAAAGATGGCGTTTCCTCTGCCCGACGAACCATCAATAGCTGTATTACCTTTCCGCAACCTGAGCGACGATCCAAAACGGGAGTATTTCAGCGACGGGATCACCGAGGATCTCATTACCGATCTTTCAAAAATCAGCGGACTCTTTGTCATCGCCCGCAATTCAGTTTTTACATATAAAAGCAAGCCCGTTCAAATCCGGCAAGTTGCGGAAGAGCTTGGGGTGCGTTACGTGCTGGAAGGCAGTGTACGACGCGCCGGAGACCAGGTGCGGATCAACGCCCAGCTAATCGATGCCACCACCGGTGGGCATCTGTGGGCAGAGCGCTACGACGGAAAAATGGAAAACGTCTTTGCCTTGCAGGATAGAATTACCCAAAAGATCGTATCAGCGCTGAAACTGAAATTGACCGCTGGTGAGGAAAAACAGATCGCCCGCAAGGAGACAGACAACACCGAGGCCTACGAGGCCTTCTTGAAAGGCTTTGCGCATTATCGGCTCAAGACGCCTGACGATTTCGAACAAGCGATCCCCTACCTTGAGGAAGCCGTCAATAAAGATCCAAACTATAGCCGCGCCTACGCCGCGCTCGCGGATATCTACTGGGAAATCGCCAAAATGGGGTGGAAAGAGTGGTGGAACCGCCACGATATGTCACATGCGGAAATTTTGGTGAAGGCGGAGAAATACCTGCAAGAAGCCATGAAAGACCCGACACCCCTTGCACATTTCGTCGCATCCGGTATTCGTAGAGGCCAAGGCCGGCACCAGGATTCCATTGCTGAAGCCACACGTGCCATCGCTTTGGATGTCGGTGATCCGGTTGGCTACCTCGCAATGGGTAGAGCTTTAATATGGGCGGGTAGTCCAGTCGAGGGTGCTGACTTTATCAAAAAGGCCATACGACTTGATCCCAATTACCCGCCCGAGTATTTGCATTGGCTCGGTGTTGCTCAGTTCGGTATGGAGCGGTTTGAGGAAGCTGCGACAACGCTGGAAGTGGCCATCAGGCGCAGCACGTATACCGAAACGCCTTTATGGTTGGCTGCGACCTACGGGCATCTGGGGCGGGTACAAGAAGCTGAGCAGGCCATTCAGACCTTTTACGAGGGTGCGGGAAAAACCGGATGGTTTTTTGATTTAAGGTTGGAGTTCGTTGATATATGGTGGCTCAAAGAGCAGGCAGATATAGAACGTCTGCGTAAAGGTCTTCGCATTGCCGGCGGGCCAGCCGGAAGTGCATACTCTGTGGTTGGAAAAGATTTAATCTCTCAAACGAATGAAGGACCTGAGGTCAAGGGTGCGACAACCATTGACGTTGCCACTGCGAAGGCGTTTTTTGACCGAGGTGTACCGTTCGTTGACGTACGTAGCGAGAGACACTGGTCCAAAGGGCACATTCCCGGAGCTGTACACCTCCCCTTATACACTGGTTTCAGCGAATTCCAACTCCCAAAGATAGTGAGCAAAGACCAGGAGGTGGTCATTTACTGCGGCGGTTATACGTGACGAAAATCAACCCAAGCCAGTGCAATGGCCGTGACATGGGGATATAAGAAAGTTTACTATTTTCGCGATGGGTTCCCTGCCTGGTTGGCTATTTTCTGTAATTAATCGAAATTTCATTTATCTAATTCAGTCGATATCTTTGGTCTCATTCTTTTAGATATCAATAATTGAAATTAAAATTGGCGATTGTTCCAGGAACTGTTATTATCTGCACTAAAAGTACTCATTCAAAATTGCAGATTACTGCAGATACCAGCAGTTTGAACTAATTTGGCCGCACCAATATGTTGTGGTTGGGACTTGAAGTGATTTTTGAAGATATCCATTGTCAAAAACCAAATATCACCCAGATACAGATTAATTGAGAATTGTCCAAATATCAATTTTTCAGAAATCCTTTTGGATACAAAACGTATATCAAACCGCACACTGCTTTCCATAGTTCACGAAACGTCCGACTGTATATTGCGTCATCTAAGGTAACAAATTTTGGCTTGCCTAAAAGTGTGACTTTCGGGTATATGTTCCTGAAATTAAGGAAATATGCAGATTGCATAACAAAATATGCACGGGTTATGATTTTTTCGATCAGTGAGCCACCCCAATATATAGTGGTGTCGCCTACTGTTAGTGAAATGAAGGATATGATTTGTATATCGCAATAAGTATCTAACGACCGAATCTTCAATTCAGACTGCTTATTTTTTAAAAAGGCGAATGTTTGCTTTCTGCTATATATCTACAATAATTACAGTGTGTTAAATTTAAAGATACTCAAATGATATCTTGACCGGGGCAAGTCCAAAAGTCATTGCCCCGGTTTTATTTTAGCCGTAAAGGTTCTCAATCCATTTTAAAGCTTCTGTATCGCTGATCTTTCCTAGGTATCTTTGAGTGGTCGAAAGATGGACGTGCCGGAGCAGTATCTTCGAAA
>CAMYJP010000285.1 GCA_947258675.1 uncultured Desulfobulbaceae bacterium
CCCAATATGGCATTAGGAGGGATAACACCCAGACGAAAATTGGAACTAGCAGCTTAGCTTTCTACTTTTAACGCCCGCTAAAAATGGGGTGATTACCCCCACGCAAACAGGAAGATAAAAAATTTATTGAATAACGAATGATACCGGTTTACAGTTTACGGTTTACGGTTGCCGACTAGCCAAAAAACAGAAATGATAGATTTGCTGCTACCCTTCCAGTGAAAATGATCAGCATCAAAAGGAAGGATTTATTCGTTTAAGACCGTAAACAGGTAATCCCGCCATTTGCGGGATAAACCCCTCAAAAGAGTTGGCTGCAATATGATTATTTTACCAAATAGGTGTTTCCAGTAAGTCAGAAAGTTGAGTTATTAACATCCTACCTTAACAACGGTTCTATTAAATTGATCTAGCCAGACCAATAAATCCTATCCGGAGTCCCCAGCATTGATGATGGATTAAATGAACAACTAACCGGCTGTGCATTAAGTATCAGCCTTGCTGATATCTTGCACTGTCACTTGAGAATCGTTTTGCCATCCATATCAGAAGCATCAGCCCGGGCAGAGCTGCCGCAGTTGTAACCAGAAAAAAAGCCACCCAATTCATATTATCGGCCAGCCAACCGCCTGATGAAGAAAGCAGCGTCCGGCCAAATGCCATGAACGATGAGAGTAAGGCATATTGGGTTGCAGTATATGCGACATTACAGAGGCTGGAAAGATAGGCGACAAATGCGGCAGTTCCCATACCACCGCTCAAATTCTCAATACCTATGGTAAAAACCAGAACCTGGAGATCATAACCGACAGCAGCCTGCAGAACAAAAACCAAATTAGACAGCATCTGCAGTAAACCGCAAATAAAAAGACTTTTTAATATTCCCAAACGGCTCACCAGCAGCCCACCGATTAACCCTCCGATAATTGTAGCAGCCAGGCCAAAGGCTTTGCTGATATTAGCAATTTCAATCTTGCTGAATCCAAGTTCCACAAAAAATGGATTGCTCATCACCCCTGCCAAAGCGTCTCCAAACTTATACAGCAGGATGAACAGAAGAATAAACAGCCATCCTCGCCTGCTCATAAATTCAGCAAATGGACTGATGACAGCGCCATAGAGCCAGGCCAGCAGTTGTGCTTTTTTCCCCTTAAGCGAAGGTCTGTTGATGAGAAAATCCGCTATCTTTCTGTCAAGTGCGGCTGACTCTTTACTCTGTTGCCGTTCCGGTTCAGGATTGAGCAGGATTGTAATAACGCCGACTATCATCAGGCATGCCATAACAGAATAGGCCACATACCAGCCAAAAAATGACGAAATGTATAAAGCTCCAGCCCCTGAAACCAGCATACCTATGCGATATCCTAAAACTATCATCGCGGCACCCGCACCATACTGATGCTCTGGTAATATTTCGACCCGGTATGCATCAATCACAATATCCTGGCTGGCAGAGCAGAAAACGACCAGAAAGGCAAACAGGGCGGTTAGAAAGGGTTTTTCGGATGGGTCCACTGATCCCAGGCAGAAAATAGTAAGAATCAAAAAAAACTGTGTAAAAATAGTCCAGCCCCTTCTCTGGCCCAGATATTTTGACAGAAAAGGTAATTTCATCCGATCAACAAGTGGCGACCAGAGAAATTTGAATGTATAGGGTGTTCCCACCAGAGCGAAAAGGCCGATAGTGGTTTTGGTAACTCCTTCCTCCACCAGCCAGATTGATAGGGTGCCGAAAGTTAAAGCAAGCGGCAGTCCACTGGAAAAACCTAAAAACAGAATAGCAAGAACCCGACGGTCAGTGTAAATCGATAATGACCGGAGCCAACCTTTCAAAAAAGTATCCACTTTGTCTTTACCATTAATTGATATATGATAGTTTTCAATTTATACCGCGTCATAAAACCGAAAACGTTTGATTACCTGTTGAAAACCCGACCCAATATTTCGGGAATTCAATACTTACTCCATAAACTTTTTGCTAACAACAAGTTATAAGATTAAGTGTTTCTGAACTGGTAACAGACAGATGATCTTTTTATGTGTTTCTGATGTTACAAAAAAATAGTTAAGAACTTTATGAAATAATAAAGATGTTATGAAATACCGGTTGGATAAATTGCTTGTCAGTAAGGGACTGACTAAAACTCGGCAACAGGCCCAAGAACTTATAAGCTCAGGTCGAATTAGTGTTAACGGCCTTCCTGCTGATAAGGCATCAAGCATGTTTGCAGCCGACTGCACTGTTGAATTACAGGGAGACAAATGTCCATACGTAAGCAGGGGTGGAATAAAGCTCGTCCATGGGCTGGACTTTTTTTCAATTAATCCTAAAGGATATATCTGCGCGGATATTGGCGCATCTACAGGTGGTTTTACAGATTGCCTGCTCCAACGCGGAGCCCAGAAAGTCTATGCAGTTGATGTTGGGTACGGACAACTTGCCTGGAAGCTCCGCAACAATTCAAAAGTAATTGTCATGGAACGCATCAACGCCAGATATCTGAAAAAAGGAGATTTTCCAGACCCATTGAACCTCGCGGTAATAGATGCCGCCTTTATTTCACTGAAACTTATAATTCCACCACTTCTGCCCCTCTTTGAAAATCAAATATCCATAGTTGCCCTTATCAAACCTCAATTTGAAGTTGGTAAAGGTAAAGTAGGAAAAGGTGGTGTTGTAAGAGATTCTTTACTGCACCAAAAGGTAATAGAGGACATAATAAATTTTGGACAAAATCTCGGTTTAATTAACAGGGGGGTAACACCCTCTCCAATACTTGGCCCGAAAGGCAATAAAGAATTCTTAATATATTTCAGCTCAACAGGTTTTTGAAAAAAAAATAGAATGTCAATAATTTCAAAATCAATAGCAGCTTTCATCATATCTTTGTTAATCTTTACTCCGTCTACAGTTGAGAGCGCTGAAATTGTCTTAGACGATTTTTCTAACGGCCTGAAGCCTGAATGGAGTCATAAATCATTTGTAGGACAAACTACTTATGAATTGATAAAAGATCAAAATAGACCCTGTATCAAGGCTACAAGTAAAGGAACCTCTTCTGGCCTTTATTATAAAATAAATTTCGATCCCAAGGATTATCCGCTTATCAGTTGGACTTGGAAGGTGGATCATGTTCTTAAAAAAGGAAATGTGTATAATAAAGACACCGATGACTATGCCGCCAGAATATATGTGGTTTTCAGTTCCTTCTTTTTCTGGAATACTAGGGCAATTAACTATATTTGGGCAAATACGCTGCCAGCAGGCGACGCTGTTTTGAGTACCTATACTGATAATTCAGTGATGATTGCTGTTGAAAGCGGCCCGGAGAATACCGGGATCTGGCGTGAAGAAAAAAGAAATATACTAGAGGATTATAAAAAATTCTTTAACAGTGAGCCGGGGGAAGTTAATGCAATTGCAATAATGACCGATACTGATAACACAGGAGAAGAGGCCTCTGCATGCTACGGTCCAATACGAGTCATGTCATTAGACCATTTACAGTAATTTTTTTCAAAGACACTTAACATCATGTAATT
>CAMYJP010000286.1 GCA_947258675.1 uncultured Desulfobulbaceae bacterium
TCGCCGAATGGCTCGGATCCGGCCACTACGATCGATGTTACCTATACAACCACCCAGTTTAACAGTGCATCAACTGTTATCGGTCAAACCCAGACCGGTTATGAACCGGGCAACCTGACAAATGTCAGTGTAAATTCCGACGGTATTGTCAACGCTGCCTATTCTAATGGTGAAGTTGAAAAGATTGCTCAGCTTGTTCTGGGTAAATTTGAAAATGCCGGCGGTCTGCAGGCGGTCGGTTCGAATCTTTTTGTCCAGACAGATGAATCAGGAGATCCGCGTGTAGGTCTTCCCGGACCGGAACTTGGCAATTTATTTACCAACTCCCTGGAACAGTCAAACGTTGACATGGGTGAAGAATTTGTCAAGATGATCACCACCCAGCGCGGCTTTCAGGCAAACTCCAAAATAATCTCCACCGTTGACGAACTCCTTGGAGAACTGATCAATTTGAAACGGTAACAAACACGTCAAAATCCTGACACAAAGCCGCATCTCCTGCTTCAGGGGGATGCGGCTTTTTTTATTAATTTGGGTGATCCATTTTTTTCAACCAGGAGATTTATTCCACCAGCTCGCCTGCAAAGGGTTTGTATACGGGCTTCTTCGCACTTGCTTTTCTTTCTTGATTCCAATCGTCCAGTTGTAATGAGTGATCGAGGATTTAGGTACACTTTTTCTAGAGTGATGGGAGTATTTATCATTTATGTCTGATCTTGACAGCCAACGATCACACAGAAAGGCATCAGACTCGGAATAAAACATTGTAAAAATATGATGTTTTTACAACCTGCTCCCTCTTAAAACCTCATTATGGGAAGAATTGAGTGGATCTCGCAACAGTAATTGGGATAATCGCCGCCTTTGGCCTGATGCTTATGGCTATTTTACAAGGTGGTTCCCTTGGTATATTTATTGACATACCATCTGTATTAATCGTGATAGGAGGTTCCATGGGAGTTGCGCTTATTAATTTTCCATTGGGAGATATATTAAGCGCTGTAAATGTGGCAAAAAAAGCTTTCCTGGTAAAAGAAAAATCTATAATCGAACTTATCGCCCAGCTCATGGACTTTGCCAACAAGGCCAGAAAAGAAGGCATCCTCTCCCTTCAGAGCGCCATGGACAGTGTTGATGATGACTTTTTGGTAAAGGCATTGCAGATGGCTGTTGACGGGCAGGAACCTGATGACCTGAAGAATATGTTGAATACAGAGATAGACTATATTCAGGAGCGTCACACTAAGGGAGCAGACATTTTTGCGTCCATAGGAGCCATATCTCCGGCAATGGGGATGATAGGAACTTTGATTGGTTTGGTCCAAATGCTGCAGAATATGAGTGATCCATCCTCAATCGGTCCGGCCATGGCTATTGCTCTTTTAACAACCTTTTATGGTGCAGTTATAGCCAATATTATTGCGAATCCTCTTTCTGGTAAGCTAAAGACAAGATCAAAAACAGAACTGTTATCCAAAACCGTTATTGTTGAGGGAATGGAATCAATCCTCTCAGGTGAAAACCCGCGGGTAATGGAACAAAAGCTTCACGCCTATATTGCTCCAAAATTGCGCGAATCCATATTCAACAAGTAAGAGACTTCCATGGGAAAGAAAAAAGTAGAATGTCCCCCTGCCGGAGCCCCATTATGGATGGTGACATTCAGTGATATGGTCACCCTGCTCCTGACCTTTTTCGTCCTGATGCTCTCCATGGCAACTATGGATAAGGTTAAATTTCAGGAAGCTTCCAAATCCCTACAGAATGCTTTTGGCTTTCATTCCACCCCCAAACATTCAACCTTTAATGTGCCGATTATGCCCTCCCCTCCGAAAACGCAGTTTTCGGCAATACCTTTGCAGGATACCAGAAACCTGTACAGTAAAATTAAAACCGACCTTGAATTAACCAAAATAAATGAACAGGTTGCCCTGAAAAGGGTGGACAGCAACACCATCGTCCTGCGGATCAGCGACTCCGTTCTCTTTGACGAAGGCAAGGCGACTCTCAACCCGCAATCATACCCAGTGCTTCGCAAAATTGCCGATATTATAAGACCACTGCCCATGAGCATGAAGGTGGAGGGACACACCGATTCAACGCCGATTCCCTCCAAAACCATGAACAACTGGGACCTTTCGGTGCACCGCGGCGTTGCCGTCATGGCTTTTTACAACCGTGGCGGTCTGTTTCCAATGGACAGAATTTCCGCAGTCGGTTACGGGGCAAAACGGCCGGTCGTCCCAAACATCAGTCAGGAAAACCGGGCAAAAAACAGACGGGTCGATTTTATTTTGAAACGGAACCAAATCGGAAAACCAAATGGAAAGAAGGCAAACAAAGTTCCATTTTAACTCTATTTTTCTCATCATACGAGGAGAGTAACGAATGGCTGAAGAAAATACCGAAGCAGAAGAAAGTGGCGGCGGAAGCAAAAAGCTTATCATTATCATCGGCGCAGCTGTCGTCCTCCTGCTCATTATCGGGGTTGCCGTTTACTTTCTCTTTTTGAAAAAACCACCGGCCGAAGAGACGAAAACTACCGCTGCCACGGAAATTGCTGCCCCAACCATTGAGCAACAATCAAACATCGGGCCAATGCTTGATATAAAAGAGTTCATCGTTAACATCATCAGTGAAGATACGCCCCATTACGTGAAGGCTTCGCTCACTCTCGAGCTCAGCAATGAGCTTGTGGCAGAGGAAGCGACCAGTCGCATGCCCCAGATTCGTGATGCGGTCCTCCTGTTAATCGGCAACAAAACGTATGAGGAACTCCAGGACCTGCAAGGGAAGAAGCAGCTTAAAGCAGAGTTGAAAACTAAGATCAACTCCTTTCTCAAAGCTGGTAAGATCAATAACATTTATTTAACTGATTTTGTTGTCCAGTAGAGGTTTATTTTGGAACCGATTCTCACAAAAGAAGAGATATCCGAACTCCTGTCCGCTGTTAAAGACGGCAGAATTTCAACTGACAGTGTTGATACGAGCGGTCCGATTATCCCGCCCAAGCCGGCACTGGACCTGGATCTTTTTCAGATTTTCACTGAGGAGGAAACAGGGGATGTCAGGATTCCAAACCTTGACCTTGTGCTTGATAATTTCGCCAAGGCCAGCGCCATCACCCTGACCAGTCTGCTGCAACGGACTTTCAACGTCACCCGTCTGGATATCTATCCATCAAGTTTTCAGGAATCTCTGGCAGAACTGAATAACGAAGGGGCCATCGCCATATACAACTTGGATCCACTCAAATACGGGTGTCTTATTCATTTTGACAGCCTGTTGTCCTTTTCCATGTTGGAACTGATGCTCGGTTCCTCGGGTCTGGCTGACCCCCTGGAACTCAGTCGCAACCTCACCACCATTGAGATCAATGTCCTTAAAAACACCATGGTCAACAGTTGCGGGGACCTGAAACGAGCATTTAATATCATCGTTCCGCTTGATGTATCCCTTGTCAAGGTGGAAAACAACTTCCGACTTGTCTCAATAGTTGATCCGGATGCCGAAGTGATTATTACCAGGTTCAGTGTGGATATGTCCGGAAAAACCGGTGAAATGAAGCTGATCCTTCCCTATGCATCGCTTGAATCCATCAAGGACAAGTTCAAGGATATGGCGACTGTGGCTCCACAAATGAGTACCTGGGGAAAAGACATAAGCGATTCACTACTTGAAATGAGCACCACCCTCGTCGCCAGATCAGGCCTTATAGAAATGACCATCGGCCAGGTCATGAATCTCCAGGAGGGTGATTTTCTTGAACTGGGTTATGATCCCGACCAGCCAATGACGCTGGTTATTGAAGACAAACCCAAGTTTCTGGCCTTGCCCGGAACACGCAACAGTAAAGTAGCTGTCCATGTAACCGGTCGTTATACAAATCGACAAGGAGCAATTTATGGCAACACCTGATCAAAGCAATACAACATCAGGAACTCTTAATCCTGAAGAGACGGCGGAACTCCTCCAGGATCCGGGCAATACCCAAAGTACAGTCAATCCGTCAGCGCCAGGCGTCCACCGCGGCCTTGACTTCCTCTATGATGTACCACTGCAGATTTCCGTTGAAATCGGACGGGCTAGGATACTGCTCAAGGATCTGCTCCAACTGGGAGAAGGGTATGTGGTGGAACTGGACAAGCTGGCTG
>CAMYJP010000287.1 GCA_947258675.1 uncultured Desulfobulbaceae bacterium
TCAATTATTTTTTTTGCCAATTCAATAATAGTAAACTCTTTTGGATTGCCGAGATTGAGGGGTCCGATAAAATCGTCTTCTGAATTCATGAAGTAAACGAGTCCGTCAACGAGATCGTCTATATAGCAAAAGGATCGGCTGTGGGAACCATCTCCAAAAATAGTTATTGGACGATTTGTTAATGCTTGCATAATAAAATTTGAAATGACCCGGCCATCCTTAGGATGCATTCGAGGGCCATAGGTGTTGAATATTCGGGCTATCTTTATTTTTAGGTCATGTTGTTTACGGTAATTAATAAAAAGAGTTTCCGCGCAACGTTTTCCCTCATCATAACATGATCGAGGTCCTAAAGGATTGACATTTCCCCAGTATGATTCAGGTTGCGGATGTATTTGCGGATCGCCATAGACCTCGCTTGTTGAAGCCTGAAATATTTTTGCTTTCATTCGTTTTGCCAGGCCTAACATGTTAATGGCGCCATGTACACAGGTCTTCGTTGTTTGAACAGGGTCGAATTGATAATGGATAGGAGAGGCCGGACAGGCGAGATTATATATTTCATCAGTTTCCACAAAGAGTGGAATAGTGATATCGTGCCGGAGCAATTCAAAATTAGGATCGCCCAGCAGATGAATAATATTTGCTTTTGATCCAGTAAAAAAATTATCAACACAAAGCACATCATGACCATCTTTCATTAATTGTTCACATAAATGAGAGCCAATAAATCCAGATCCGCCTGTAACAACGATTCGTTTTCTAAGCAACTGAGAAATAGTTTTTACCATTAAAGGACCTCGATTTTATTTTATCCCAATATTCTTTAGTGTGATAATGCGTTTAATAACTCACTAACACTTGCCAGAAAAATTTTTCAGAATTGAGAGTTGAAGACTTTGGTGATATTCTCGAGCTTACAATTTAAAGCTCGAAAAAAAATTATGATTCGTTTTTAAATTCAGGTGGATCGTTCACATATTAATGCAGAATAGTATGTTTTATGAAGTACTTTCTATACACACCACAATTTCTAATTTCTTAAGTCCGTCAGTCCTAAACGTATTTGAAAAAATAATAATTGGCTGAGATTTACTGAAAGAGCTTATGAATTCAATACAAAATGTTTGGTAATAGAATTTCTTGTCGTCTTGCGGATTTCATCTAGTTTTTTTTCATTTATTCCATATATCTCTGCTGCACGATGTTTTCTATCCTTTTTGCCAAAATTGATTCTATCCCATTCAAATGCACGAAGAATTTGAAGATCTTTATAGCTCCACTCATCTGATAAAATCTTTGCGGTGCCATGTCCTGAAAAATGGCTCCAATCGCGGCTATTTTCTTGCTTAGGGTTACCAGTAATTAGTTTACCGCTTTCCTGTGCGTTATTCCAGAGACGAGTCCCTTCTAAAGGAGCGGCAATAAAGAACTTTACATATTCAGCTCCACAGGATTCAGCAAAATGAATAGTCTCCAAAATCTCATCCCAAGTTTCATTGGGAAAACCTATTATGAAATTACAGATTACGAATATTCCTTTATCTTTAATTTTCGTTATCCAGGAAGGAACTTTCACAAGCTTAATAGGTTTCATGACTATTTCATCAAGAACTCTTTGAGATCCAGACTCGATCGCCAGATTTACACCGATACATCCTGCTTTTGTCATTAAGTTGAGCATGTCATCATCTAGTGAAAATATAGCAAATGCGCCGATAACAAATTTTAATCCCAAACTTGTCTTTATTATTTGACGCATAAGTTCTTTGAAGAATTTTTTGTTGCCAACAATATTATCATCATCAAATATAACTGATTTAATATGATACTTATTTTTAAGTAACGATAATTCTTCTACTATTTGTTCTGGGGATCGCGTTCTTGTTTTTCTTCCACTTATTTGGGAGACCTGACAAAAGGAACAATCTATCGGGCAACCTCTAGTAACACAAATACGCACTCCAGGCATTATAGGCGGGTTGCTAGGACCTGGTCGATAAATATAGGCAGATTGGGCATATTCATGCATATCCACAAGATCGTAATCAGGTAGCGGCAGATCTCTCAGATCTTTAACAATAGAATGGGATTGTACAATTATCTTTTTTCCCTTTTTATAAACCAAACCTTCAGTGGGTATGTCATCGTTGCAAATCAGATGTCTAATTAATTTTTTAAGAACAAACTCACCTTCACCCCTGATGGCATAATCGATATTTTTATCAGCAATAACATTCAGGTAATCTCGCGTAACATGAACCCCCCCAGCGATTATTGTAAGATCCGGTCTATGCTGTTTAAGGACCTCCGCCGCCTTATGAAGGGTAGATGCGTATTCAGAAGACAACACAGAAATACCAACATAGGAGGGATTGTAGGCAAGAACCTTTTCCACATACTGTTCCAATGTTAAATTATAAAATTGCGCGTCAACAATTTTTACCGTGATTTCGTCACGAATGATTGCTCCGAGAAGGCACAGGGTGGATGGATTAAGGTTCCAAGTGGTAACCCCATCATATTTTAACCATCTGAGGTTGGGATATGAGAGTACAATTGTTTTTTTCATATATTTTTTAGTGATCGTTTTTTGGGAATCATTCGAAGTTGGCTTAGTGGGCCAATTAGGTAGGCTTAAAAACTTAAATTGTTGATAAACTCTGTGGATTGAACATTCTATAGACTAGGACTGTCGATCAAAAAATAAATAAATAGTTCTTTATGTTATTTATGGGAAGACTCAACTTATCGATAGATTTTTAGGGCTGTTGTACAGGATAATTTCCTCGAAAGAACATTGGGTTTGTTATAAATGGTCCATTAACGGCAGTCAACTCAGAATCAGTATTAACTTGAGAATATGTACTTTCCAAACCGTCGCAGATGGGATCCCTCGAGCAATTAGCACATTTTTTTCCTTTTACATAACTTTGTCTTTTAGCATAATTTTCAATTTTATGAGCTAATATTGCAAGTTCAGGTGGAAAGTCTGTAAATGGTTTATCAGAGTCAACTGTATTCAGGAGAGCGAGTTCCTCTGGGGTTAGAATATTTGATAGTTGATCATTGGACTCCTTCCATATATGGTTGAGCCTATCAAAATAATGAATCAGGCGTGGAGAGTCGATGTCTGTAACAAGTCGTTTTATAGCATCATTCCATTCATCAGTATCATAGTCATTCTGTAGAAGATTACATACATGTTTTTCATAGCCCTGCATAAAGCAGAAAGGGATATATCGGACTGTTACTTTTGGGACCATTTGATCAAGTAGATCAATTGTTTTTTTTAAGTATGGAGCTACTTCAGAATATCTGACAGAAATTTTTTCGGTTAAAGTTTTTGCATTGACCCAATCGTTGAAACATATAAAATTGAATGCAGCAGGATTATAACAGTTGGCGATTTCAGCAAAATTGCTTAACCTTTTGAAGTTGAATCGAGTGACGACACAATTAATCCTGAAACGGATTTTGAGACTTTTAAAGTTTTTCAGTGATTTTAATATGCTTGAATACGCACCAACCA
>CAMYJP010000288.1 GCA_947258675.1 uncultured Desulfobulbaceae bacterium
GCGTGAATTATATCCAGATAGATGATGTGAAAAAATTACCGCAGAGGATCCCGGAAATATACAGAGTCTTGACCAATTGAATTGAAATTTGTAAAAAATATTGAAGGCTATTTTTCGCAGGAGTCAGGTAATGAACGATACTTTGCTAAAATGTTCCGATTGCGGTGTTAAGAACAGAATTCCTCTAAATAAGCTGCATTTAAAGCCCAAATGCGGTCGTTGCGGGCATGTCCTGGATCCTGCATCAGAAGGGCAGGTCATAGAGCTTGATGATACCTCTTTTGATCAGGTCATCGGTAACTCTTCAGTAATAGTTCTGGTTGATTTCTATTCTCCCACCTGCGGCCCCTGTCAGGTGCTGGCACCTGTAGTCAGCGCTTTGGCAGGGAAGTACGGGGGCAGGGCGGTCATCGCCAAGTATGATACCAGTCGTTTCCATACGGCAGCAGCCCGGTTTCAGATACGGGGTGTGCCGACTCTGATCTTCTTCAAAAATGGTCAGGTCGTTGATCAGGTCGTTGGTGCGGTGCCACAGGCAGATATTGAGCAAAAATTGAACCATTTTATCTAGAAATATGTCACTGGTCAATATAGATTCCCTGCTCAAGCAGGTTTTGAGGCTAGTGAAAAAGATCGATCCTCCGGCTGGTATTGAACTCCTTTCCTACAAAAGGAACAGAAGTGTTTCTGTCGCTTTTTTTTCATCTCAAGAGGTGAAGATCAGGGAACGGGGGTATGTGGAACAGGACCTGATCATTCATTCTGATGAACTCGCAAGGACATTGAAGACATTGATCAAGAGGGAATTTCCACGAAGCCGCAAAGTAAGAATTCACAAGTTTGCTGATCCGGAAGAACTTGATAGACATCGTAATACATTATAACTGGCCGGTATGCTGACCATCCGTTGTGCTGCCTGTAAAGGGAAACTCTGGCGTTATGACAAGTTGGGGCAGGGGGATGTCCTGCGGTGCCACAAAAAACGTATTGTTAAAATGTATGGTGCGCTCGAGCGGGAGGGTCGGATCTACTGTGCCTGCGGTAAGGATATCGGTATAGATAAAGGCACTTTTTTTAAAATGATCGCCAGGGCCTTTACCTGTAAAGGTACCAAGCGAAACCAGTGAGTGTTCACACTTGTATTGCAGAAATTCATTCTGATCTCTTTTTATACCTCATATCTTGTTGGTTTCTTGCGAGATAAATGGTAAAAAATTCTTTTCAAATCAGAAACAGACGCGATAAATGCAGTGAAATCCTGTATTCATTTTACGAGTGTTTTTAATAACAAACCTGGGGATCCTTTCTCAATGGCGGAAAATAAATATCTCATGGAAAGTGATGAAGAGTCCTTTCGTCTGGATGTCAAAGTCGACACCGAGACGATAAAACGTCAAGCTGAATGGGCAGGGATCCTGCCAGGCATGCGTGTTGCTGATCTTGGATGCGGCCCTGGTAATATTTCATCAATATTGTACGAGTTAGTGCAGCCAGGCGGAAGTGTTGTCGGAATAGACGGGTCAAGCGAGCGACTGGAATATGCCAGGAAAAAATATGGGAGGGAAGGGATTTCCTTTGAGAAACGAGATTTGACTGAGCCTCTTGATGATATCGGCCAGTTTGATTTTATCTGGGTGCGTTTTTTTCTTGAGTACCACCTTTCCAGAAGTGTTGAAATGATCAGGAGTTTTTCAAGATGCTTGAAATCAGGTGGTATTATGTGTCTTATTGATCTGGATCATAATCCGGTCAATCATTACGGCGGCAGTGAAAGACTTGATCGTACATTCAGAAAAATTATGAAAAAACTGGAAGAGGATTTTGATTTTGATCCGTATGTGGGGAGAAAGCTCTACTCCTTTCTTTATGATATGGGTTTTCAGGATATTGATGTAAGGGTTGAAAATCACAAAGTGTCATTCGGGAAAGCTGACCAGTTTGAAGTCTACAACATGTTGAAAAAAGTGGAACTTGTTCCTAAAAAGATCAATTTTGACTTTGATGAGTATTCAGGCGGTTATGAAGGTTTTCGCCAGGAGGCGGAAACCTTCCTGTCTGATCCCAGGCAATTTTCCTACACACCACTGATCCTCAGCAGAGGTGTGAAGCCTTAGGCTTGATAGGTGTTTGCATCAGAAGATATCTTTGAATGAGTGTAGTATCTCGTCAGGATCGAGTTGACCTTTGAGAGATCTTTTTGCAAGCAATTGGCGTGTCTGATGGAATTTTTTTCGTTTTTGATGCGGCAGTTTGTGCAGGAAGTTGAGGTTGTCGCCCCGGTAGATCTGCCCTGATTTTTCTAACTCGAAAAAGGCTTGCAGAGCGAGTTGTTTTGCTCCATTGTAATCCATTGTTTTGTGTTCCCAGTTTTTCAGATATCCTTTAAGTCCATATTTTTTTCTCATTTCCGGTTCATATACAGGAGAGAGAGGAGTCAGGAGGAAAGGGTATATAGACCACGACAGGCTGCCTTCCGCTTCCGGATTTTCAATGCTGCGTATGAAATCCCTGGTCGTTGCGGCAGATGCTTCTGTTTCGCCGGGGAAACCTGTAATAAAGTAACAGGAAACGTTTATACCCTGTTCCAGAACTTTTCGGATCACTTCCTGGTACATTACTGGATCAGATTTTTTATTCATGTAGTTAAGTATCTTTGGATCGCCGGATTCAAGTCCTATTTGTACCTCTATGCATCCTGCCTTGTGAAGAAGATTCAGGTCGGTTTTCTGAAGAGTGCTCGCACGAATGAAGCACATCCATTTTATCTGGATATTCTCATCGATCATACGCTGACATACTTTATCCAGATCTGGTTTCCCGAGCCTGAAATTGTCATCGACGAACCATACGTAGTTCGCACCTTTTTGCTGAACAGTTTTTAATTCAGCGACCAGGTGGTCAAGTGGTTTCACATATGTGATGCGACTATCTTTGGTAAAGTTGCAGAAAGCACAATCATAAGGGCAGCCATTGCTGGCCTGTATGGGAATAACACCTGAGCTGAAAAAAGAATCAGGAAGAAGGTCCCAGTTTATGGAATTAGAAGGGGTTCCGGAAATATCATCTTTTCCCGGCCCGAAGATGTATGTACCATCTTGCAGACGGGCTGTGTTCCCGATGCCGTCAAGGGATTGTCCGTCCCGTAACTTTTCGAGGACGCCGCAAAGGATATTCTCTCCCTTGGGACTAATGATATAAAGGTCGATTTCCGGCTCATTATCACTTCGAAGGAATAGGAAATCATCGGCAGGGAGAGTGGTTTCATAATCTTTTTCTTTTCTCCGGCCAAGCAGTAAATGGGAATAGTATACAAAAGAACCACCGGCTATGATGCAGATATCAGGGGCAATTGAACGGATATCATTAACAAGATCGATGAGAGATCGTTTGAAGAATATGAAAGATGTAGAGATGATAACAGCTTTGGGATCCTGATCAATCAAACTTGCAAAACGTTTTTTTTCAGCGGCGTAATTGTGGATAAGCTCAACGTTGAGCTTTTGTTGTGTGAGATAGCTGGTGAGGTAA
>CAMYJP010000289.1 GCA_947258675.1 uncultured Desulfobulbaceae bacterium
CTCATAACTACTCGATTATTGGTTGTTATTGCAGTTTGAAATGTAAATATTCGGGTTGTTTTTTAACAAGTCAATTTTTCAAAATGCTCCTGAACTTCTTGTCGAGCGGATAGACCCAAACATCTTTGACAGGAACACTAATTTTCCGCGCTGGTCCGAGTTTTCCTCGGCCTTTGGTTTGTCCACAGAATTGCCAGTTGGCAGCCTTATAGCAAGTGCCTGTAAAACGTTTTTGCTCCACAAAAGATTCTAGCAGCACGGGCCTGATACTATATTTATCTTCCCAGTCATCTGAGAGTTGTCGAGCCGTTGATGAGAGAATTTTGGATGCAAGATTTTTTGATTTTATCCATGGCAAAATCAAGAAGCGGGCATTATTAGTAATCAATTTCAAATTCTTTTCCCGCTGCTCATGATTCCATCCAATAAATTGATCTCGTGGTGCAGTTTGCCATGCAGCAGCGCCAAAGCCTGTCAACGCAACAATTTGTTTGCCTGCATAAATAAAATAGCGCAACTGTGCGCCAGGCAAGGGTGTATAGCCAAGATAATGATATCGCTCAATGTACTCATTCCATAAAACAGAATTGGCTTTGGTGACCACTTGAAAACGTAGTTTCGGTAACAGATTGACAGGGGTCAAAACTGGACTTTGCGGGGCAGTGGCTGATGTGAACTCGATTTTTCTTAAAGGCCGTTTGATGCGAGTAGGAGGGGGCAACAGGATTAATCCATCTTTCTCCATACGCAGCATGGCAACACGGCATGACATATCCTTGAGTTCTCCGTCAGGTTTCAGCCATTGAAGCATCATGCACACTTCTTTGGAAAGCCGCATCCGGTTGAACTTGGGATTATGTTTTATTAGGGATCGAATAAGGTTGAGCTCATTGGCAGTGAACTCGCGCCCACAATATCGGATCATGATGTGTCAAATGGTTTGGAGAGTTGACGTCGACGCTCTTCATCCATTTTCCAAGGAAGAAAGGGTGATAAATCTTCAGGTGCCTGACCATGGTTTTCTGCGCAGGCGGTTAAGTATAATCTCAGCCAGTGCTTGCAGTTGATACCCCATAAAACCAAGGTTGGAAAAATTGAGAACATTATCGCTGCCAGCTCAGAACTCCAGAGGCTCCCAGATCCGTAGAAGTTCTTACGCCCTGTCACCGGATTACGGATGGATTGCTCTCCTTTGTTGTTGTCCATTGTTACTGCAGGATGCTCTACAAAAACACTCAACCCTTTCCAGTGGTTCTGGAGGCTAGTCAAAATTTTATATTTAATCTCTGAGAGCATATTTGGATCAGGAGCATCAGGGTTGTATGCATCCACAAAAGCATCCCTTTCCACGGCCATTGCTTCCATTTTTTCAACGAGCTTCTCGTGCTCTTTTTTGAATGATACAGATTGCCCTTGAACAGGAAGTTTTTGATCAAACTCTTTACAGCGTAGATTGTTGATGTGGTAAAGTTCACCGATTTTTTTCACCCAGTGCAGTACCCACTCTTCCAACTCCGGATACTTTTTGGCTGCATCCAGAAAATCACGGCGGACATGTGCCCAGCAAAAAGCCAAAATGATGAAGGACAGTTGCTTTGCCAATGATTTGTAGGCACTGTACCGATCACAGATAACAATAATATTTTGATGCAGTATTTTTTTGAAATGTTCCACAGGAACGTCTGCGCCGCGTCCCGGTGCAATCTGGAAAAATACAACGGAGGCTGAACGACTGACCCACAGCCACCAGCGGTTACCAATTTTGCCCTCGACACTCTCAAAAACTTTCCAACTGCTTTCATCATTGTGAAATCTGTCTTCTGTCATTTGTTGATTGTAAAGTGCCTCATAAACAGGCTCAAATAATTTTTTGAGTATCTTTAAACCACCTGTAATGCTTCCTGCGGAGATAGGTGAACCTAGCTCCGCATACTGATTAATAAGACGATTGGTCGGCTGGCAATAGTGAAATTTAGTTAATAAAACGGCTTCCCAAATTGAAAGTCCATATGGACTTTTTGGAATAACCTTGGGAGGCATGGGAGCTGTAACAGTATTGGGTATCCCCTTGCATGAACAGCCCTTTTTCATACACTCGCGAATAATTACACGCTTGTGTGCCTTGACCTCAACTTCAATAATTTCAGAGGTCCTGCTTTCATCGGAAATATAGACTGTGCCGCATATAGAACATTTTGGGGTATCAGGAAAATCAATTGGTTCATCAATACGAGGAAGATCGGGACGAGTTGTACGTCCATGCCCTTTACTTCCGGCTTGCTGGCCGCGAGGGCGCGTGGGAGTTGTGGGTTTTTCTCCTCCTTCATTTTTGCCAGAACTTTTTTTCTCACTTTTTTTGCCAAACAACCGGTTTCTTAGATCCCGGATTTTGCCTACCAGTTCCTTGATTATTTTTTTTAATGCTTCTTCCCTCAAAAGAGCTTTTTGATGCATACCCCGCCAATAACCTGCCTCCCATTTGAGTTCCCGGTATTCTTTCTCTGAAACAAGAATCTGTGGAGATATCGTAACGGGCAGATCAATGATTTGTTCAGTAGTCTCGGAGGAGGGAAATGGTAATTGTTTTTGGCACGAAGCATTCATGTTTGTTAATATAACAAATTAATTGCTTCGTGTCCCGTACTTTTTTGGTGCTGAAAAACAAGCCGAATATTTACGCTACCACTTTCGAAAGACCTATGAATTGCGCATGTTATGAGACATTTTTAGGAGCTACAAATCGTAGGTATTATTGATACAACTCCAACGTGGATCCAGGAAATGTAACCAATTCGACTGTAACTATTCTGCAGAATTGTCAAAGTCGTTTTGTTACTAATTTTTCGCTCCAGGTTCCACAGTGGAGAAGTGTGGCATAAGGTAGGCTCCCTCAAGTCTCGTTCCATTCACATAAGAGTAATCTAAGCGGATCAAATAGCAGAGCCCCCTGTTCTTTCTTGTAGGTTCTGCGCTTTGATGCAAATATAGTATGCAAACGCCAAGATGATGACAATTAAAGTGGCCAGGCCTATCTCATACATCTTTTCATGCGGAACGTGCTCCATGAGAGAGGTTTGTGCCTCGAGCAACAAAATTCTTCGCACTGCCGCGATGACACCGATCGCGACAAAAGGCGCCAAGGAAAAGGTTTTCTTTTTCAGAAACCGAATAACCGTCCACATAAGCTCAAGAATTATGAGCGCAAGCAATGTGTCATTTACCATAGTTATGATCGCATGGGGAGAAGGATGTAGTATGTTTAAGAATGCAAAAAAAAGCACAAAACCACACCCTATGAGAAGAAGCACAGCCGCTATAGAGTAAAATAAGGTCTCCGCATGTATAAGGAAATTGGTAAATTTGTTTGGCAGGTTTGTTTGGTCTTTTTTCTTGTTTTATCCTGATTTTTTGTTTAGTTCTTTGAAAGATTACGAGTAATAGCAACTGCGAAAATGTTGCTAAGGATTTTTTTGAGAGTGAAGATAAGAAATCAGCGTAGCTTTAACGAA
>CAMYJP010000290.1 GCA_947258675.1 uncultured Desulfobulbaceae bacterium
AGGTATGAATGACAGCATGGAAAACGGCGACCACCCGAACGTGGTTTATATGGATAATAATGCCACAACCAGAGTTGCGCCTGAAGTATTAGAATTCATGCTGCCATATTTTTCTGAGTTTTACGGCAACCCCTCCAGTATGCATTCTTTCGGTGGTCAGGTTGAAAAATATGTTATGGAGGCCAGGGAGAATATTGCTTCACTTATTGGTTCATCGCCGGATGAACTGATTTTTACCAGTTGTGGAACAGAAAGTGACTCCACTGCTATTCTTTCAGCTCTGCAGTCATTTCCAGACAGAAATCATATAGTTTCGACGAGAGTGGAGCATCCGGCAGTGAAAAATCTGTGTGAGGGAATAGAAACACTTACCGGCCACAAGCATCGTTTAACCATGCTGCCTGTAGACAGGGAAGGTGTTCTGGATCTTGATCAATATGAAAAGAGCCTTTCCGATGATACTGCCATTGTCAGTGTAATGTGGGCAAACAATGAAACTGGCGTTATCTTTCCAATAGCGGAAATGGCTGAAATTGCCAAAAGTCGAGATATCCTTTTTCATACAGATGCAGTGCAGGCAGTGGGAAAGATACCTATAGATCTCACGAAAATCCCAATTGATTTCCTTTCAATATCAGGCCATAAACTGCATGCCCCTAAAGGTGTAGGTGTACTTTATGTCAGAAAAGGCACTCCTTTTGTACCGTTTCTGGTTGGAGGTCATCAGGAAATGGGACGTCGAGGAGGTACAGAAAATGTTTCTTCTATAATCGGACTTGGTAAGGCCTGCGAATTGGCAGCAGGAAATTTGTCAGATGAAAATACCAGGGTAAAGGCTTTGCGTGATAAGTTGGAAAAAGGTTTGTTGCAATCCATTCCCAATTCCATGCTCAATGGACATGAGAGTCAAAGATTGCCTAATACAACAAGTATTAGTTTTGAATATGTTGAAGGTGAAGCTATCCTGCTACACCTTGACCGATACGGAATATGCGCTTCATCCGGTTCAGCCTGTACTTCCGGGTCCTTGGAGCCCTCCCATGTATTGAGGGCCATGGGAGTGCCGTTTACAGCAGCTCATGGTTCCATTCGGTTCAGCTTGAGTGTCTATAATTCCGAGGTAGAGATAGACTTTGTTCTGGATAAACTTCCACCGATTATTGCTAATTTGAGATCCATGTCACCTTTCTGGAAGTCTGAGCACAGTGGAAGTATAGGTGGCGCGTCCTGTGAATGCAGTTGCTGAGCTGAACTAATCGGAGATACTTATGAAAGTTATACCTGCATCCTATGAAATACTCGAAGACCTTGATAAACAGAGTTTAGTCACCAGAATTGAGGTCTGTGGGCGACTCTGCTATAAAAGTGAAGATAAAATCACTGCGCAATCTGCTGCTCCTTTTGTAAAAAACATCATAAAACGCGGGCATAACTCCGTTACGGAAATGGGTGTCTTTTCTCTGAGAATTCATGTGAGTGATGGTAAACAGGTTAGTGAAATTTATGGTGTTTTACCAAAATATCTTTTCATCGATGAAGTTGATGATACATTGCTGATTACCGGCAGTGTTCGTGCTTTCAGAGAACTCATTCTTAAACATTCTGAAATTAGGTTGGTGAATGCCATCGGCAAATTTTTAATTGATCGCCATCCCATCCTTTATGATGATATTGCAATGAAAACTGTAACAGGCAACAATGGTCCAGGACAAATAGAGAAGGTTCCTTTGGCTGAAATTGACAAATTGCCGACTGTATTGCTTGCAAAACACAGGCATATTGCCGTGAAGTTTTATGTAAATCGTGCAATAACTCATGAAATTGTCAGGCACCGTCCTTGCTCCTATCTACAGGAAAGTCAGAGGTATTGCAGATATAGTGAGAGCAAATTCGATAACCAGGTTACATTCATTAAACCGATGTTTTTTAAAGAAGGCAGTGAAGAGTATGAATTGTGGGAAAAAGCTATGCTTGACACTGAAAAAATTTACATAAAACTTCTAGAAACCTCTTCACCTCAAGCAGCGCGAACAGTCTTGCCGAATTCTTGTAAAACTGAACTCATTGCTTATGCCAATTTGGTAGAGTGGCACCATATTTTTAATCTTCGCACATCCGCAGGGGCCGAGCCTTCCATGCGTGAGATTATGAATCCTTTGCTGGCAGAATTTAGGAAGCGATTTTTACCTATTTTTGATGACATACGGCCGGCAGCATAATTTTAAAATCCATAATGGAACAATATTTTTATTTTAACGAGTCGCAGCTGTTTTTGCACAAAATTTCACAGCCAATTTGTGCAGATTCTTAACAAATAATGCTTATTTAATGTAGACGTAATGCGTTTCCAATAATTTCATCGTAGTATTGTAATCCAGATTAGCCGGACTATTTTCAGTACCCCTTAAGAGGTTGAAAAACGCAATTTTTTTTTAAAATTTATTTCGGTGTAAATGTTTGCTCCAGCAAGAGGGAGAACTGCTTCCGAGAATTTAATAACATTTACAAACATATTAACTTAATAAAGCAGAGATAATTAAGGAGGATGAAATATGGCTTTTAACGCGGTGGAAATGGCAGACTGGCAGATATCAGAGGCTGCTGAAAAAAATATGCCCACTCCCGAGGAGTGGACTGAGAAACTTGGGCTTAAGAAGGAAGAAGTTTTGCCCATGGGTAGATTGGCCAAGCTCGATTTTCTGAAGATTATTGATCGGCTCCAGGACAAGCCGGATGGTAAATATATAGAGGTTACTGCTATTACTCCGACGCCCCTTGGCGAAGGGAAAAGCACCACTTCCTGCGGCTTAATGGAAGGTATGGGCAAGCGTGGATTAAATGTTGGCGGCGCCCTGCGTCAGCCTTCCGGCGGCCCGACCATGAATGTCAAGGGTACGGCAGCTGGTGGCGGCAACTCCCTGTTGATCCCCATGACCGAGTTCTCCCTGGGGCTCACCGGTGATATCAACGATATCATGAACGCCCATAACCTGGGCATGGTCGCCTTGACCTCCCGTATGCAGCATGAGCGTAATTACAACGACGAACAGCTGGCCAGATTGACCGGTATGCGTCGGCTTGATATCGATCCCACTCGGGTTGAGATGGGCTGGATCATTGATTTCTGTGCTCAGGCCTTAAGAAATATTATCATCGGCATCGGCGGTCGTTTCGATGGCTTTACCATGCAGTCGAAATTCGGAATTGCCGTGGGGAGTGAGTTGATGGCCATCCTTGCTGTGGCTACAGACCTGGCAGATTTGAAAGAACGGATTAATAACATCACAGTGGCCTTTGACAAGAGTGGTAAACCGGTAACATGCGGTGACCTCGAAGTGGGTAACGCCATGGCTGCCTTCATGCGCAACACTATCAATCCAACCCTAATGTGTACTGCCGAGTACAATCCCTGCTTGGTCCATGCCGGCCCCTTGGCCAATATTGCTGTGGGCCAGTCATCAATTATCGCTGACAGGGTTGCCTTGATACTTTTTGATTA
>CAMYJP010000291.1 GCA_947258675.1 uncultured Desulfobulbaceae bacterium
ATCTGGGCGGTTAAAAAAGGCTCATTTGATGATGTGGAAGGTCCCAAGTACAGGATGCTTGATGATGACCACGGAGCAGAACCTCCGAACCAAGACAACCAGCAAAACGATATCTCGAAAACATGAACGAACCACTCTATACTATGGCCTTGATAACCGGCTTACTTGGCTCCGGGCACTGTATCGGAATGTGCGGTCCCCTGGTAACCGCCCTCTCTTTTTCCTCCGGCACTAAACCAGGTGGAATAGTTTTTCATATTTTATACAATACCGGCCGCCTGATCACTTACACTCTTGCAGGAGCTATTGCCGGCTGGTTCGGATCTGCAGCCCTCTATGCCAATACATTTGCAAATATATCCCAGACGGTACTTATTGCTTCTGACTGCTTTATTATAATTATAGGCTTGGGAGCTGCTGGTCTATTTTCTAAACTTAATTTCATTAAGCTGGAATTTTTTAACCCTACCAGGATTATTACCAAGCTGGTTGCTATTTTACGCAACTTACCAGCATCTCTTGCGGCCTTTCCCCTAGGTTTGATAATGGGTTTCCTGCCTTGCGGCTTTCTCTATGCAATGATCATAACGGCTGGGCAAAGCAACGCACCTGAGACCGGCGCAATTGTTATGCTTTTTTTTGGCCTGGGTACTGTACCGGCCCTCTTTCTGGTTGGCAGTTTATCTCACTGGCTTTCAGTCCGGGCTCGAAACTGGATGCTCAGGACTGCCGGGCTGGTCGTGGCAACAATGGGGGCCTATAACCTTTACCGCCATTTACAGGCAACCGGCTGCTGCAGCTAATAGTAATTACTTTCATAGAACATTTTTGACGCCACCTTGTGACTCTTGACAATGTGGTGCGGAAATATGATAGTAATTCAATGTTCTGACATGTATTACTTTGTTTATTCAAAAATTTTTCTGATTTTTTTTTCTTAGCAGGTGATAAATTCTAAAGGAAAATTTCTATTATAAAAATACCCAATATGAAAAACTTGCTCAAATTGTTGACAATTATTACCTGTCTCTTCGGTTCAGTCGAAAATGGTTTTTCAGCCCCGAAAGCAGAGCTTTGGGACACTTGGCTTGCCCATGATCCGGAAAGTGTTACCTCTGTTGATCACACGATGTGGGATAACCTGTTGAAAAAATATATTGTAATTGACCCGCAAAATGGCATCAATCTCTTACAATACGGTCAGGTTGGCGCTGAAGATAAAAACGCCCTTAACCTCTACCTGAAAAAGTTGCAGTCTATTCCAGTTTCAAAACTTAATCGGCTAGAACAAAAAGCATATTGGATCAATCTTTATAATGCCTTGACGGTAAAGGTTATACTCGATCATTACCCGGTCAAATCTATCCGTAATATAGATATCTCTCCTGGCTTCTTAAGTGATGGCCCATGGGATAAAAAACTTGTATCAATAGAAAATGAGCATATCAGCTTAAATGATATTGAACACCGTATTCTTCGGCCAATCTGGCAGGATAACCGTGTCCATTATGCGGTTAACTGCGCTTCCCTCGGGTGCCCTAACCTTCAGCCCCTCGCATATACCAGCACGAACATCGAAGCATTACTGATAAAAGGTGCAAAAGAATATATAAATCATCCCAGAGGGGCGAAAATTCAAGGCAACAAGCTTACTCTTTCCTCAATATATAACTGGTTCCAGGAAGATTTCGGACGATCAAAGGCTGATTTGATACAACATCTATTACAGTATTCGAATAACGACCTGGCCGCAGGCCTTGAAAATTTTTCAGGTAAAATTAAATATAAATATGACTGGACTCTGAATGAATAGCTTTGTCCGGCCAATGATGCCTAGCCCTTTCCTTTCAATCCTTTCTGTTTCTCTACTTCTCCAATCCGCCTGTTTGCTTTTCCTGTTACCGACTTGAGCAACCTCTCTCCTTCTCGCTGATATAATCTCGACGCCATAGTTTGAGATGCTTATATTCTTAAGAAAAAGATGGACAGTAATGGTACTTGCCAAGGCATTCATTGTGGTTAAGTCAGTTTGTGCCAAAAAACAACTAACCTGGAATTTTCGCGAGGGTAGATTATGTCCTATCAGGAACTTACCCAGATAAAAAACAAATTGCTTGAACAGCGACGGGATTTATTGAAACGAATTCAAGGACTTGAAACCGAATGGCAAATTCTCGCTGAACCGGAGATAGAACCGGAAGAAGCGGCCCAGAAATCTGATTTAACAAGACTTTTTAATCAGCTGGACCGGCAGGAAAGAGAAGAAATAGAAGCCATTGATCACGCTTTGATCAAAATTGCCACTACCGGATATGGAGTCTGCGAAAAGTGCCGCAAGCCTGTTGCCTCAAAACGGCTCGAAGCTTTGCCGGCAACCCGTTTTTGTAAAAAATGCGCAGAACTATTTACCCCCGAATCTTAAAATAATCTTAGACAACCTCACCTTTCATCTTGATTTCTATTGCTAGAATGTATCGCAAATTGGATTTATAAACTTTTGTATGGTATGAGATTAATTTCAGGCAACCCTGATCAATCTAAGGCTTTTTTACTTTCAATTATTGCCCCATTACTCACCTGATAGGAGAAAAAAGGTATGGGCCATAAGAAGAAAAAAGACGCCCATCACAGAAAAAAAAGTATTCTTCCTGATAATAAACCAGGAACAAATTCCACCCATGGCTCTACTTCAAGCTCCAAAAGAAAAGAGATTGGAGTAGTCCTCAAGTGTGACTCTGCCGGCACACTTGAGGCAATTGCTGCCAGTATCCCCTCTGCAGCTCCTGAAGGAGTGGATTTTACAATAATCCATTCCGGAATTGGTGCAGTAAATCAGTCCGATATTTTTATGGCTGAGACCGGTAGCCGTTTAATTTTAGGCTTTGATGTGGATGTCGCCCCGAAAGTTGAAATTCTTTCACATGAACATACCATTGAGATTCGTCTCTACGATGTAATCTACCGATTAGTTGATGATCTTAAAAAAATTGGTGAAAGCCTGCTTCCCCAGGAAAATATTGAGGAAATTATAGGTATTGCCAAAGTTATCGCCCTATTCAAAAGCTCAAGGAAAGGTATTATTCTGGGATGTGAGGTTCTGAAAGGGAAATTGACTGTGGGCAAACATTTCAGAATTATCAGCGCTATGGGACCGGTATATAGCGGAATAATTGAATCGCTTCAGATTGAAAAAAATGTCATTGATACTGCAACTGTTGGACAGAAGGTAGGCCTAAAAATAAGAAACTTCAAAAAAGTCGATATAGGGAACCTGGTTGAAAGTTATCGGTCTAAGACAAAAGAAAGAATGAAGAGTTGGTCTCCCAGGGCAGGAGTAATATCTTTCTAACCTGGCTATTGATACATTAGCTCTTTCCAGGGTACTTCTTCTATAATTGCATTTAACAGCATTGGTTTTAGGCCGATGTGATCCAGTCGTTGTGTCAAAGTGTTTGTGTTCACATTTTCCTGCTCAAGGCCGGCAAGAA
>CAMYJP010000292.1 GCA_947258675.1 uncultured Desulfobulbaceae bacterium
AAGAAATCTGACACCACAGACTTGTCAAATTTGGGGCGGATTTAGAGTATATCATCAATTTAGCCGAAGTTTCGATAATCTCAATTTATGTGAAATTGAACTCATCTTTAATCATGCCACAGTGCTTAACATTTCTATTGTCATCCCCTTTCCATAACAGTGCAATATTTTGACAGAATTTATCAATTTACCTCTAAATAACCAGATTCTGGAACACACTTGACAAAATGCTACAATGTAGCAGTTTATGGTATGCCATTAAGTGACTGTTCTTTCTCTTGTACACCCATTTATGTCTAATCTCCTGCTGATGATACCATTTATCGGCATAAATTATCCTGTTATCGGCATAAATTGTCCTGCATCTGATTTTCACATGACCATTCACTAACAGCATTCAATAAATTTCTAAAATCACATAAAAGTAAAGAAGCGACAGGAGGTGTAAAATGCCAAAGTATCTTGCTCATGCATCATATACCGTAGAGGGTTTGAAGGGACTTCTCAAAGATGGCGGTTCAAAACGACGGGAAGTAGTAGAACAATTATTTAAGGGACTTGGAGGCACATTGGAAGCTTTCTACTATGCCTTCGGTGACGACGATGTTTTCGTCATATTTGATTTGCCGGATAATGTTAGCGCTACGGCCGCATCTCTGGTAATCAACGCCGCCGGAGCAGCCAAGGTGAAGATAACTGTTCTTCTCACCCCCGAAGAAGTTGATCAAGCTGTTGATGACCGCCAATATGGAGCCACTCGATGATCGGCGTAATGGAGCCTTAACGGTATAGAAGAATATTTTCATAGAGGAACGTTTTTTCGTAGTTGTAGATGAGTAGGTTTGCACAACCATTTCAATAGGAGGTATATCATATGACAACGCTAATTATTTTTCACGATGTTGAGGATGGGCAGCGTTGGGCAGGGGCCTGGAAAAATGAGCCAGGAAGTCGACACGAAATGTTCGCACAAATTGGTGTCACAGCTCGGATCTTCAAGGATCCGAAGAATCCTAATTCAACAGGCCTCATTCTGGAGGTGCCGAACCTGGAGCAGTTTCAGTCTTTCATGGCATCCGACGAAGCCAAGAAGGCCATGGAAGAGGATCGTCTGAAGGCCGAGACAATGCGAATTCTTACCGAGTTCACACCTTAGTCGATAAAGTGGCGTAAATTCCGGACGGCGATGACGGCTTCCAGTATTCGAGCATCTCGACGACGTTCACCGTGCCACTCCAGACGTAATCGCCTAACCTTGTCAGTTAAGTTGACTGCCAGGGCCGAGCCGTTTTGACAGGGTATAGTACATTAGAAAATTTTTATCTTTTTTGAAGTCAGTGAAAGCCCTGGCTGCTACTGATTTCTTCGATAGGGCGGACCGCTCGCTGAAGCTCAATTGGCTCATCTCGCAGCCCGTTATACGCGGTACCTTCAGGCGATTACGGATGGGACAAGCCATCATGTTGCACTCAGACGTCAGATATCAGCTAAAATCAGATGAATCGGTGCCGGGAGGTCATGCATTCATGTGCGCCATGACATTTCTCGAACAACAGCGCAGTAATATACGCGAAGGGAGAGGAGTTTCTTCACAAGGGAGCTGAATGCCATGAAGAAGTTGTACCTGAATTTTCAAGGAGCACCAACTCCGAAAAGTTATCATCACGCTGTGTCCGTTGAAGGAGGGCGCACTATATACCTTTCTGGTCAGGTCGCATTCGATGCAGAGCGCGGTATTGTGGGCGTAGGCGACGTGCTCGCGCAGACTCGTCAAGCAATGCGGAACCTAAAGTCTGCTGTGGAAGCAGGGGGCGGGAACATAACTGATATCGTGTGCATTACGACTCACGTAGTGAATTACGAACCGAGCCAACTGGACGACATAACCGGCACGATAGGCGAGTTCTTCCCGCCGGAGTGTTTGCCCACCAACACTTTGGTCGGCATTTCATCTCTTTCGACTGAGGATCTGTTGGTCGAAATTGGCGGCATCGCAGTAACTTCATCTCCTTCGCCTTAGGTACGGTTTTCGGGAGAGCACTGAACTACTGCTTCGCGTCAAAAGCAGACAAATCGTGATTGGATAGACACAGCCACCGCTAACAATCGCATGGACGGCGACACGGTAAACCGCGCGTCATACGAGGGGTTAAAGGTTTCTGCTATAAATCTGAGCATTTGACATTACCCAAAATTTTATGATATCCGTTTGATATATAACATTTTCAGTAGGTTATGATTATCAAGGTATATGCGCCTGGAACTCCATCAAAATTGGGGGCTATTTTACAGCGTATCACAAGTTTGATCGAAGTCTGGATACTCTCAATTTATGTAGTTTCATGATATTTGGTTTTTTGACAGAGTATTTGAATAACTTCAAATCTATCTCTAATACCAAATATAAACTAATTTTAGCAAGGAGGGAGGTAAATACTTTGAATAGTTTGATTGATAAGCTGTGGAATTATACTAAGCGTGATAGCAACAAAAAATATTATTATAATTGTTTAATAGTTCGTCTTGAAACGATGTGATCAAGTTATCAACAATGTTAGGTTCAACTAAGTCAAATGAACACAACGAAGTATTTCATTGAATTAATGATTGCGGGTCTTGGGTTGATAGTTTGGTTGCTATTCCTCACATTATCCTACATAGAAGTCCCTTATCCATCAATCCAGCTCTTCTTTGAAAAAAGCTCTGCTGGCATATTAGCTTCCGCTATCGTAGTTCTACTTCCTTTTATCTACGCCGTCGGAATTGTAACAGATAGGTTAGTAGACAGTATTTTTGATCGATTTTTTGGAGATAAACTTATTGCGAAAAAATTCAAAAACATAAAAAGTTCAAAAACAGATAAGGAAGAACGTAAGAAAGAACGTAAGAAAGAAATTGAGGAAGAACTTAAAAGAAATCTTAGGAATAGGAAAAAACGTAAGAAAGAACGTAAGAAAGAACTTAAGAAAATACTTGAGGAAGAACGTGAAACGAACAAAATTAAATACAATAAAACAATGGCTAAAATCTTTTCTGAATCCGAAACTTTGAAGGACGTATTTGACTACCTAAGAATGAAAATACGGATCTGCAGAGCATGGTCTTTTAATAGCTTTTTTATTTTATTGTTCTTTAATATCTTTTTGTTGCGTCACTATTATTGTAATCCTCAGTATCCTGAGATTTTTGTTATTTTTTCACTTATTTGGCTTGGATCGATTATATTTTCGTCCATTGCGTGGACATCACTAGTTAAAAAAGAAATCGAATTAGTGATAATTCATAACGGAATTATTCAAAAGAAAAAAGAGAAAGACTCCCAAAATAATAAGACCAAAAAAGCAAATGAAGCTGATGTGAATACGGGACAGAGTTAATCGCTATAGGCTATGCTTGTTTTGAAGGCCTCCGGTCCGCAACTTAACCGTTATACAGACACTTTGACATTTGTTATTAACACAGGTTTCTTTGCAGTCCTAAAACCTGTGGTATCTCCAACAAAGCTGGAATAATCAGAGGTCCTAAAAATTTAAGATATCCTGAGTCTCCTATTTTAGGGCATAGCAGACGTAACTGCTATCTATCAACTGTTTGACAACCCTAAAAACAGTGTGATATTCGAAACTTATCTTCAATAATTTCGATGTATATCGAATTAAATATCATGGCAAGTTAGGTCACAACTTGTCTATTTTATTACACCATAGAATTGGCCAATATGAAGATCAGATTGATTTTCACCTGTTTGTTATCCTTAGTAGGTTTTATCTTGCCCTTAAAAACCAGTCGTTATTTAGCGGCCGCTGAACTCTACTTTATTGATGCACATAGCCAGGTAGATCACAACATTGAAAATTTGGATCTGATTATTCAACGCAGAGCTATTGTCAATAGTTGTGTATGAGAAAATTAGGCGGCGATCCGATTTTCTTCAATACCATTGACAAATTTTACTCCTCTAATTACTTCTCCAAG
>CAMYJP010000293.1 GCA_947258675.1 uncultured Desulfobulbaceae bacterium
TCAAAAATATTAGGCATGCCTGAAAGCGACCTGATCTGTTCAGTTCGCCTCCAAAATGAGACATGCTTTGCCTCTTCTTTCGACATATCCCGCCAGAACTTGGATAGCTCTGGATCGTCGCAAAGATCGGCCAGCTTCACGTAAACATCGCAGGCTATCTCGTCAATTTTACGGCAAAGATGGATGATTTGCACTATCGGTGTTTCTTCCATGAATCCTATCCCCCTCAGCACTGGTTATTACTTAAGAATCCGTTCCAAAGCCCAAAATCCAATTTTATGGGAATCCTCACTACAGACCCCCGTAGAACTAACGGTGCAATTAATTCTATATTGAAAGCTTGGGTAATATTTCTCGCCAATCCTTTTTGAAACTGAGCATTGACAGATAAACACTGCACTGCGGGTAAAATGTGTGGAGTGCTTTTAAGTTTTCAATAGGATCATAATTTTTGGCCTTTTCATCCTTTTTTTTTCCAACACTTCGATAAAGAAGATCGATGTTTTTCGACATCCAGGCTTCAACAACAACGGCAACGTTAAAATCTTTTAGCCTGTCAACATTTTCGTCTTTTCCAATAATCGGCTGGGTAACCGCAAACCTTGCGCCAGCATCTACCTTTTGTTTCATCCGATCTAACTCAAAAGGCATTTGATTATAGGGATTGAAGGCTGCACCGGTTATGAATTGGTCAGAATATTCCTTATTGATGTATCGGATTAAATCAATGGAGGTGGACACGCTCAGTTTGCCGCCGATGCTTTTGGAGTCAAGCTTGGGCAATAGCGGCCCGCCGTCTCCCCTGACAACAAGAATGTATTTCAAGTTAGCTTTAGCGGCTCTTTGCAGCAACCCGTCAAGCTCGCTTTTTGAATGGAATGTGTTCAGATTCATCACGACCTTATCGGAATCAACTGAAAGGTCTCTAAGATCAAAACTCTCCAGTGCGCCTAACCTCGGCTGTCCCATGGGGTTATCAAATTGATCGTCATTGGATGTTTTTGGTGACAGCAACTCGACAAGATATGGATAATTAAACATAAAAATTCTCCTTCGCTGATATTCCTATTTCGCTATCTAATTTGCATTCTGAATTATTTGGTTTTATTTTAAAATACATAAAAACAACATTCGATTAAAAATGGAGGGTTTTCAAGTGGAAGCTAAACCAATCAACTATCCATTTTATTTTAAACCAGTTAAAAATAAAAATGATAGCGACAAATTGCAACATCGAATTGAAGAATTGGCCTCTATCGCAGCAATTACTCGCGAAGTGACGTCAAAACTGTCCATGAAACAGATGATCGCCTCCACCCATAAACAGATCCATTCGATCGTATCACCCGATTTAACTGTGATCTATTTAAAACAAGCGGACAAACTGATTCTGCAGGAAATGGAAAATGATAACCTAAATATCACCCACGATGGGCCAAAAATTAAGGAAGTTGGTGAATGCCTTTGCGGAGTGGTTGCAGAGACCGGGGAACCCGTATATTCAAAGGATATTAACGCTGATCCGTGCTGCACATTGGATCAATGCAAAAGAATCGGGATCCGTTCGTTTGCAGCGTTGCCCCTTCTTTTTGGAAACGACATTTTAGGGGTTTTGGGAATTGCATCTCTCAAAAGCCGCAAGTTTTCTGAACAAGCCTATTTTCTCGAAACCATAGCCAGCCAGATAGCGATTTGTTTGCACAACTCATTGCTTTATGAGCGAATCCAGGAGCATGCCGATTAGCTTGAAAAACTGCTGCGGGAGAAAAAACAGGCAAACAAGGCGCTTAAGAAACGAGAAAAAGAGCTCAAACTTAATACCAAAAAGCATGAAGAGGTCAATACAATCAAACGTGGAGGTTTAAAATGCACGATGAACAGCAGACACTATTTGAGAGAGTCGGTGGCGAACAAGCAATCATTGATCTGATCCACGAATTTTATGATCGCGTCATAGCCGACCCGGAATTGAAGCCGTTTTTTAAAAACGTTTCTGTGGGCAAGCTGCGCCGAATGCAACGCGAGTTTTTTAGTGCAGCGCTGGATGGGCCAATCACATACTCCGGCAGACCCCTTAGCCATGTTCACCATGGAAGAGGCATTACCAAACATCATTTTGCTCTGTATGTAGGTCACCTAATTGATACCCTCAAAGATAAATGGATCAAAGACCAGGATGTGCAAGAGATTATCGGCCGGATAAGCACTTACGCAGATGAAATCACTGGTGATGTCGGATCCGCAGGATAATGATCGATACATTTTGAGGTGCCTTAGGCAGAAACTATGGTTATGGACAGCTGAGTACCTGAGTTAAATCAAGTCTTGTTTGGTACGAAATTAAGTTAACGCTTTTTGCAGATGTCAGGGCAAATACAAAATTTATTGAGCCCCTATTTAGGTTTCGTACATGGGCACATATCGTGCCTGCTCCTGAAATAAAAGAAATATTGCGGATTGCATATTGAAAGATACAAGGATAATGATTTATTCGACCAGTGAGCCAATACAAAATATAGTGGTATGGCCTTTTATCTATGAAGTGAAGGATATATTTATATATCACAATAAATATCTATCGATCGAAATTTCAATTCGGACCGTTTTTTTTTAAAAAGGCAAATTTATGCTTTCTGCTATATATCTACAATAATAACAGTTGCTTGAAGTTGAAGATACTCAAATCATATCTTACAGCAGGCAATCGTTTTTAATCAGCCCAATATACACTTCGTTTGATAGAGGGGAATTTCCTATATGGACTCACCCTTGGTCCGGGTCATCTTGGCCTTATTAAGCGGGTACCTCATTATTCTGCTCTTTTTAGCTGTTTATGATTGGATCGTAAAGGAATATCCGAGACGGCCCACTATACCACCGAGTTCTGAGCGTATTCAGCATACCTTTCACCATGACGAAGCCGCCAAAGCTCTACAACGATTTTCCCGACTACCAGAATCCGAAAAAGCTGCCATTAAACAAAACCTGGAATCTAGTTTGATTTCCATAGAACAATGGCTGACACATCTAGGCCAATCAGACTATCAAATAATGTGCATGGGCGAGCTTCATGAGGAATCAACACGCAATTTTCTCGCAGAAGAATTCTTCGCAAAGTTTAGCACCGATGTCCTTCTGCTTGAGGCTACCCCTAAGGATTTGAAACGTTTAATTAAGCGAATGGACGCTGGCAGGGATTATTTCCCATTACTGGATGCTGATATAATGAAAATACTTCGTTCCGTTAAGGATAGGAACCCGGCTATCAAGATCTGGGGTATTGAAGAAACCAATGAACAGCAAAAGGGACAGCACGGTCGTTCGATTTCGCGAGATCAATCCATTGCCCATAACTTCTGGGACCGATTCCAACCGGGCAGGTTTCACATTATTTTGTTTGGAGCTTTACATTGCACGAACGAACCGAATTGGCTTTTCAAACACCTCTGCAACCAAGCTTCTCTCCCTCTAAAAGATCGGATGCTAAACGTGTGGGTACTGGGTGAACATCAAAATGGACCAGTGGAAGCTTTTGTGCACTTTTTGGACAAGATCGGAATCGAAAAAAAACACTTTGTCATCCCCAACACCAATTCGCTGCATCCCCGAATCTACGAGTTGTTTCAGATGCTAAATCGGCAAACTCTGGGAAAGTATCGTACCTTGGTCGTTTTCCGCGTTTTCCGCGTATGAAATTAATAACAGCATCGGCAATCAACTAACAACTGCTGGGGACTCGATTCAATCACCACAGAGCAGTGCAGATCATAAAGCATGCAAAATGACTCTGCTCAAGTACATTTATACTAAGCATGACGTATTCATCAGGGTCTTTCTAAATATGCTCACTTTACTATATGTTGTGTTTTGCCACTTTGCTGAAACCTGGGGATTTATCCAACAAAGCTTGAATTTTGATGGGCCAAAAAAAATTAATGATGTCTATGATCGCTGTTTGGAAGGCTATGTTTCATATTTCTGCTGAGACTGTCGAAAAAGTCCTCTTTTAGCGTTTTTATCAATTTCGCTTATAATAAAATCAAATACTTAGAAGCTATTTAATCACCAATTTAAGGTTTTTCGACAGTCTCGCTATAAATCTCAACGTTTGACAGCCTTCAAAACCGTGTGATACTTGAATTATATCTACATAGATTTCGATAGCTGTCGAATCACATATTATCAAGAAATATGACACCAAGGATTTGTCAAATTTAGGGCTGATTCAGAGCCTATCATAAATTTCTCTCAATGTTAGATCATAACTCAATATATCAGCTGCTTGGCAATAAAAAGGTAGACACAAGATCTTGTATTCTGCCTCTTTCATTATGAAGGCAAGTTGACAATTGAAGCCCGTAGCC
>CAMYJP010000294.1:0-3436 GCA_947258675.1 uncultured Desulfobulbaceae bacterium
AACCGCTTCAGAATCCAGAGGAAAGGCAAAATATTGTGCAGACTGCCTCAGTCGTTGCAAATGCAGATCAAGCAGCCAAAACCCTTGTTCAGGCTTCCATAGCATTGTTTCGAATAATTGAAATTCAGGAACTGTTTCTGTAAGAAAACGCGCCTTCAACAAACATTCATCCCACTCATTTTCAGAATCTGAATCATAAACAATGCCCGACCCGGTGCCCATCTCACCTCTACTGCCATTGAGAACTACCGTCCGGATCGGCACATTGAAAACTGCTTCACCTCTCGGAGAAAAGAATCCTATGGCACCGGTATAGACTCCTCGATCCTCTTTCTCAAGTTCCCGGATAATTTCCATTGTTCGTATTTTCGGAGCCCCGGTAACGGACCCACAAGGAAACAACGCTTTGAACTGTTCTATTAAAGAAATGTGCTGCCGGTGATGAGATCCAAAATGTCCTTGAATGGTTGAGGTCATCTGATGAAGTGTTTCAAAGGTTTCTACATCGAATAGCGATTTTACCGAAACACCCCCGTTTTTTTGTGCTCCCAGCAAACGGCCAAGATCGTTGCGCAACAAATCAACGATCATGACATTTTCACTCAAGGTTTTTGAATCTGCTTTGAGAAAACGAATCAGATCTTCATCCTCGACAAGGGTGCGTCCTCTTTTTATAGTCCCTTTCATGGGGCGAACCGTAAAAACCGGTCCTTGTTTTCGGAAGAACAATTCCGGAGAAAACGAAAGGATTTGTTCACCACCACCCTTAATAAAAGCGCTGTAGGAGACACTCTGGTTCCGGCGCAAGTTCTCATATAATAATGTTGGCGATCCTGCAAAATCAAACTTAAATTTAAGCGTGTAGTTGACCTGATAGGTATCTCCGGCACAGATGTATGACTTCACTTTTTGAAAGGCATGCAGATATTCCTGTTTTTCCATATTCAGGCCAAGATTACGAATAGAATAGTCTGCAATGGCGCCTCGATCTTTCAAATCATCTGCTACAATGCTGAAATCCTCGGTAAATGATCCACTGAAGTGATCATAAATATGCGGGTCCCTGAAAGCCCAGAATCGGGCCTGAAGATTATTATCTGAACCTCTTGAACTTGAAATGAATTCCTTAGCCAGAAACGGTTCCAGCAAATAACCGAACTCAAAGCTCACCCAGCCTGCTAAAAACAGCCCTTGTTCCAATAAACCTTCAGCTCTTCCCAAGAAAACAGCAGGATCATCTCCTCTTTTACAGACAAGTTCATGGACCGGATTAAGAAATAGCAAAGAACGTCTCTCTTCTTGATTGACTTTCGTGGTTTCAAGAAAAACGAAAACTTCTTCACTTAACAGGGAATCCAATAGAGAGTGAAGATAAGAATCTGATAAAGGTGCTGGCAGCATGAAAACCTGTTAGTGAGAGGATGCCGATAAACTCCTTATTCTGCTTGTTAAAAACCTGAAGCATCCTGAGGAATTATGATATTTATTAGACCTGAGTAATTTTTTCAACCAAACCTTTACTAAATATTGCAGGATTGATAGTAATATTTTAAGATGTCACGTTTTATTACCATTTCAAAACAACTCATAATTTTTCCATTACAGTATATATATATCTAATTCGAGGAGGAAGACAATGCTAATCAGAGATTGGATGGCCAAAGACGTTCTGACTATTGACGAAAACACGTCTGTAATGAGAGCCACCCGGATTATGAAAGAAAAAATTGTCCGGAGATTGCCTGTCCTCTCCCATGGAAAACTTATCGGCCTGATTACCGACCGTGATTTAAAAGATGCATCCCCGTCAAAGTCAACCTCTTTGGATATCCACGAGATGTATTACCTTCTCTCCGAGATGAAAGTAAAAGAAGTAATGACACCGAATCCAATCTGCATGCTGGATACAGATACTCTTGAAAAAGCAGCTGTTATCATGCTCATGAACAAAATCTCTGGCTTGCCAATTGTTAGTGATTCAGGTCACCTTGTTGGACTTGTAAGTGAAAGCGATGTATTACAAGCATTTATTGACAGCACCGGCATCCAGGATGGTACTGTCCAGTATGTCTTTGATTTGCCCGATGCACCGGGCTCGGTTACTAAGCTGGTTGAACTGTTGCGGCAGCATGATACGAGAATACGTTCCATCCTTACTTCTTTTGAACAGGCTAAGGAAGGCGTTAAAAGAGTATCCATCCGGGTCAGCATTGATGAAGATAAAATAGAAGAGTTGACCAAGGTGCTGTCCGACACCTATGATTTGGTCTATCATACCAAAGATGAATTATCAAATCTGCCGGAGAAGACTAAATCATAAAATACAGATTAATCTTATAGTTGAATAGCCAACAATTGCTTACAGCAATTCTTTGAAGCTGTTCATTATTTTTTTTAAACTGTTCCAATAATAAAAATCAGCGCATGTTTGCCATATTTTTATTCTGGACTGTTAATATATTTAATTGAGGTATTTATCCAGTACTGCTGGATCTGAGATTATCACTAACTGCAAAATTTTAAGCAAGGAGATTAGTTCATGTCCCGAAAAATGGTCACAATTGATGGAAACCAGGCTTGTACACATGTCGCCTATTCCACCAGCGAAATCATCACTATTTATCCAATCACCCCGTCCTCTCCCATGGCCGCAGAAGCAGACGCCAAGGCTACCGGTGGTCAGAAGAATATATGGGGTTCGATACCGGCAGTTACCCAGATGCAATCCGAAGGCGGCGTTGCCGGTTCTCTCCATGGTTCTTTAACCACAGGAGCACTGTGTACAACCTTTACCGCCTCCCAGGGGTTGTTCTTGATGATGCCCAACATGTACAAGCTTGCCGGCGAACTAACCCCCACTGTTTTCCATATCACAGCCCGTTCCATTGCCTGCCAGGGTCTGTCCATTTTCGGTGACCACGGTGATGTCATGGCAGTGCGCCAGACCGGCTGGGGAATGCTCTGTTCCCAGAATGTTCAGGAATGCCAGGACATGGCACTGGTCTCCACCCAGGCCGCCCTAAAATCCCGCGTTCCGTTCATGCACTTTTTCGACGGCTTCCGAACCTCCCACGAAATCCAGAAGATGGAACAACTCACAGACGATGATATGCGGGCTATCGTAGACGAAGATCTAGTCATCGAACACCGCAATCGCGGCTTGAGTCCTGACCGACCAATGATGCGCGGAACTGCCCAGAATCCAGATGTATATTTCACCGGCCGAGAGACAGTAAACAAGTATTATGAAGCCATCCCGGGAATCGTCCAGGAGACCATGGACAAGTTTACCAAACTAACCGGTCGACAATACCATTTGTTTGACTATATCGGCGCCCCGGATGCTGAAGAAGTAGTAGTTATGATGGGTTCCGGTGCTGAAACTGTTGCTGCAACCGCTGAGCACCTGATCGCTCAAGGCAAAAAAGTCGGGCTG
>CAMYJP010000294.1:3471-4286 GCA_947258675.1 uncultured Desulfobulbaceae bacterium
CCGGATGCTGAAGAAGTAGTAGTTATGATGGGTTCCGGTGCTGAAACTGTTGCTGCAACCGCTGAGCACCTGATCGCTCAAGGCAAAAAAGTCGGGCTGATCATTGTCCGCTTATTCAGACCTTTTGATTCTAAAGCCATGGTTAACGCCTTACCGGCGTCTGTAAAACGCATTACTGTTCTTGATAGAACAAAAGAACCGGGCGCCCCCGGAGAGCCCCTCTATCTCGACGTCAGGGCTGCGGTGGGTGAAGCGGTTGAATCTTCAAATATTATCACCCAGCCTATGATTTTAAGTGGTCGCTACGGACTTGGCTCTGCTGAATTCACACCAGCAATGGTCAAAGCGGTTTATGACAACATGGCTTCCTGGGCTCCGAAAAATCATTTCTGTGTCGGACCCGATGACGATATTGCCTTCACCAGTCTTGACTACGATGAATCGTTTAACATTGAAGGTGATGTCTACCGGGCCATGTTCTTTGGTCTAGGAGCTGACGGCACGGTTGGCGCCAACAAGAATACTATTAAAATTATTGGTACTGAAACAGACAACAGCGCCCAGGGTTATTTTGTGTATGATTCTAAAAAATCAGGCTCCATCACCACCAGCCACCTGCGTTTTGGAAAAAACCAGGTTGTTGCCCCATACCTTATCAACACGGCAAATTTTATTGCCTGTCACAACTTCACCTTTCTTGACAAGTATGACATGCTTTCCAACCTTGAGGAGAATGGTACATTTCTGCTTACTACAACCTTCACTAAAGGACAGGTATGGAAACATCTGCCGGCTGAAGTTCAAAAACAGCTCAT
>CAMYJP010000295.1 GCA_947258675.1 uncultured Desulfobulbaceae bacterium
TGGTCAATGGACGCAAGACCCTGGCACATCAGTGGAGAAGATCAAGCAGAACAACAACCTCGCTCCTGTAATTCTTGATAAAAATCTCTCTGAAGAAGACATCAAGAATTATAATATTGTGCTGGTAGGTAAAAAGAACATCTTCTATGAAAGGATAAAGGACAAGTTAACCGGGAATGGTTCCTTTATTCAAGTTATCAAGGATGGTCTGGTACAGGGAAAAGATGTACTGTATTTATCTGACGGAAAGGCAGCTTTTTATCTTGCAAATAAACGTCTCTATTTTAAATCGGGTGCTTATAAGGGCTATTTTAACTTTGTAAAAATCCGCATGCTTATCGAAAAGGATAATTTTGACGAAGCTCTTTTCTCACTGGATAATCCGGAAGGGGTCAGAGGCTGTGGGAAACCTGTGATACTTGCAATAGGCCATAAAGAAAATCTTTCGCCGGAGATGCTGCAGATCGCCCAGAAAAGAAACAAAATCGTTTTTAAAGATCTGAAACAGGAGCTGGCTTCAAGAAACAAAAAAAAGGCTATAGAGGCGTGGGGCTCTGCCATGGAAACCTGCTATGCTTGTCACCAAGGGAGCGACGGTGTTGAGAGGTACCGCAAATACGTTCCTAACCAGGGAGAACATTCCTATCATCAGATTATTGTAAAGAAACTTGGATTTGACTGTAATACATGCCATTCAGGCAAGACTTCCCAGGTTGGATATAAAAGGTAGAGAATGAGGTTTAAATGATTAATACCATTGCACAGGAACACATATATAAAATCATAAAGAGCAACCTGCCCATAGGTTTTTCAGTCGTGGACAAGGTTGGGACTATAATCGATTTTAATAGTGCCGCGGAAATGATCACCGGTTTTACAAAATCCGAGGCTATAGGAAAATCTCATTTCCGTTCATGGCTAAAGACCCATAACTAACCTTTTTAAACCCACTCTGCGGAGTTAAGAACATCATGCAAGCGACGCCTTGTATGATGTTCGAATTAATTATCTCCCGCGCCCCTTTTCATGTCCGGTCACTTCTGTTTTTCGGGGATAAATCCATCTGAAAGTGTCTTCATGAAAGCCACTATGGCATCTTCCTCTTCATCAGTGAGCTCAAGATTACCTAACTCATCCCTGTTCATATTATTCTTAACTTCCGCCTGGGGCCAACACCCATTTGCCAGTGCATGAGACTCAATATACGGGCCGAAACAGACCGGTTTTACATCTCTTGTGTTATAAAAATGGACGAGCCCTTTCAAGGTCTTGAAATAGCCATTGTGCATATATGACTTAACAAAATCTTTATCCGGACGTTTGTCCACATTTCTCAGTGTAGGGACTTTCTGTTTTCCCATGTTCATCTGGGCAAGCTTCTGCCATTCTTCTGGATTGTCTTGGTTTTCCAGGAATCCTCCCAGGCCTTTATCGACGAAGGGAAATTTAGTTTTATATACGGGGTTGTCCACATTGACAGGAACGCCCAGGTTATCATATGTGAAGTCTGTAAATAGGGGCTTCGCGCCCTCCGAGATATGACATTTAGAACATTTTCCCTTGTCGTTGAATAAATCCAACCCCTCTTTTTCCTCCTTTGTGAGTTCAGCCGTACCTACTAGGTATTGATCAAATTTTGAATTATATGGATTTACTTCCTCTGATGCCTCGAAAGCGGCAACAGCAAGGGCAATGGCATTAAATGCTTGATCCACTCGGCTTTGCTGTTTTTGGGAAAGCTGAATAGCATTGCCCTTCGCACATTCCTTGTTTACATCAACATTCTGAGGCCACATAATTTCGCATTCCCCTGGATTTATACTCTCAAAAGAATAGGGATAGTCTGCAATGCAAACCCGGTAAACTATACAGGCAGCTTCAGGAAGTGCGTGCTCCACAGGGTTCAGGAAGGGACCCTGTGCCTGATCTGCTGCCGCGTTCCCCAGTTTCTCTCCTGTTGCACGCCCATCCCAGAAATTACCTCCTATGAACAGTTCCTCTTTCTTATTAAAATGCAGAATGGGACTAATAGAAGCGTATGCTGCAGTTGGAGGTTTCCTGTCTCCAAATCTAACCTCAATGGAGCCATTGTATACAGCTCCTAGTGCATTGATATCGCTGTCAGGCCCTGTCCATCCTGTTGCAGGATCATGACATGTAGCACACGACTGGTTCCTGTTAACAGAGAGGTTTTTATCAAAAAATATCGACTTCCCCAATTGCTCCAAGGGTGTGAGCTTATGCACCGCTTCAGTCAGTGTGGGAAAACTGAATATTATGACCACTGTGAGAAAAACCATGTATGTAATCAGATTTCTATTTTTCATATTATAATCTCCTTTCATTGGGATCTTTATGACCTCTGCTTTTTATCATAATAATCAGGATATAACTTTTGCATACAATCTGGGCAAATGAAGTGACTGAAATCAGCCTCGGAATGCTCTTTAATAATCCATGAGCCATCCCAGGTGGTTTTATACTGGTATACAGGCTCTCATACGGTTTCTCAGATGCTCCCATTAAAAAAAGTAGCGTATCCGCAATTCAAGTTTGTTGCTGTTCTGTTTTTCACCATGTTCAGTGAAATACCCACCATTGATAACGGAAAAACGCAAACGCAGCTCCCAGTTGGTGAATCCGGTGTAAAGAGCTTCCGGGCTTATTGAGTAGCTTTTATCATCAAGATTGATGATTGCCGTTACTCCTGGGGTGAAGTAGAGAACGTCGAATGGCTCTTTCTGGCTAATTCGGGCATAGAAATAATTCCTGCCAGGCTGGGGCTTACTGTAACCTTTCTGACTTATGTTCAGCGCTTTTTGAAAAAGAGAGTCACCACCAGTGGCAAGAAACTGATTGTTGGCATCAGCCACCAACTGGTAAAAACGGTTTAATTCTTCTTCGCTGAAACCATCATCGTTATGATAAAATTCCAGGATAGTGGTTATGTCGTTTGGTGTCAGGTAGCGCAAGCCGAGGAGAAAGCTGGTATCCGCGGTCTCTCGGGCGGACAACGTGCCGTTCTGGTTGAGAAATTGTCCTTTCTGGCTGGGCACATGGGCCAGCTCGCCGTGGATCTCAAAATTTGTGGCCAGATTTTTTGAAAAATCAACTCCGTATCTGGTGGACCGGCTGTTGCCAGTAAACAAGATGAAATCGATATCCGTATTTTTATAAAGCAAATAAAGTTTGGTCGCCAGGTTGATATTATCCTTTTCGCCAAAGTCCTCATTCACATCTTCCCAGACCGGCAACACCACGGTTGTGAGGGCGACCGTCTGCAGATCCCCAGGAAAACTCCTGATAAAATCCACACCAACACCGATAAATCCTTCCAGGGCCTCTTCCGGATTATTAGGGTCCTTGGGCCGGTCTATGAAGCCTACCGGGTTCCAGGCATAGCCTTTGCCCCATTTGAACACCTTT
>CAMYJP010000296.1 GCA_947258675.1 uncultured Desulfobulbaceae bacterium
CATCGATTCCGGCGAGCCTTTATTCAGTTCCTCGCATAAATATAAATCAGGTACTGGGTGGCCAAGTTTCTACAGACCACTGGTTGCCGATAATATTATAGAAAAAGAAGATCGAAAGCTATTTTCAGTGCGCACAGAGGTTCGCAGCAAACAGGCAGACTCTCACTTGGGGCACGTATTTGATGATGGTCCCGCTCCAACTGGACTACGTTACTGTATTAATTCAGCTGCCCTTCGATTTGTCCCGGTTGATGAACTGGAAAATCAAGGTTATAAAGAACATCTAAAATTATTTACAGATAATTATCAAACAAAGGCTCAATAAAGAGACTTATAGCTTTTGTTATCGATGCACATTCCGTTCTTTAAAACGTACTAATCTGGTAAGCAGATCACAGGTGGGTGTTGAAACCCCGTGGCGGCTGCCATTAATACTTATATATCCCGTAAATACTGCTATTTCAGTCTTTTTGCCGTTTTCTAAATCTTGCAACATGGAAGGTCGGTGATTGTAGGTTGCCGGAAGTTGTTGACTGTAAAAAAAATTTTTATACTCCTCCGCTGTTTCCCAGAGGGTGGATTTTCCCATGGCTCGGATTACAGCAAAAGCTTCATCAATAACCGTGTCCATTATCGCGCGTGAATCATCATCATCGCCCAGTGCACCATAGTGAACGCCTAAAATGGCCCCTAACGGATTTAAAGCGCTGTTGTAGAGCAGTTTTGCCAGCAAATCTTTTTCAACTCTGGCAGTTGCAATACACGGTAAACCTGCGCTATTTATCGCTTTGGCAATTTTTTTCGCAGAATCAGGTATTCCATCTGTATCAAATCCGCCGATATGTACAGCATCTGCGGAAACAGTAATTTTAATCAGTCCCAGACGTTCCATCTCAAAACCGGTTATGATCCGCCCGGCCAGTGTGCGCTGCTTGCCAAAAGTATCAACAAGCATTTCAAAATTTCCACAACCATTCTGCAGAGTTACGATTACAAAGGACTGCTCTGCGATTTTTTCCAATTGACTTGCGGCTGTTGCAGTATCATATGATTTAGTAGTAACGATGGCATAATCGTAAGTAGTATTCGATACAGAGTTTATAGAGGTGTGAAGACCTATGCTACCAGGACTGGTAGTATAATTACCAAATATCCCTGTGACAGAAAGACCATTTTTCTGAATTGTTTTGCTAAAGCGGTCACGGAGTACAAGGTCAACTCTATGGCCCTTTGCAGCAAGCATGCAGCCAATTGCCTGCCCTATTGCTCCTGCACCAAATATAAGTATTCTCAATAGCAGACCTCTTAGCAGAACCTTACCATCATACCTTGGCCGATATTTTCTCGGCAAGGCACAATTTACTCAGGAATGGTGTCTATGGCGGCGAATCTGGGTTCGTGTAAAGGAAGCAGAATATCAGCCATATATCGAAAATCAAGGGGATGAGGATTATAGGCTGATTCAAGCTCCATTTCATCAGCGTAAAACTTTGCATTAATACATTTGAAACATTTTCACAGTGATCGTTATGAAGATGCGTATGTATAACAATGTCAATATCCGCTGGGGTAAGATTCCAGCGTGCCAACCCTTCTTCAAAGGTATATATTTTGCCACCAATTGATTTTTCACGTTCTTCAGACTGAATAACGCCGATGAGTCCTGTATCAAGTAAAATTTTCATGTCACCACCTTCCAAATACCAGACATAAATTGGAATAGTATATTCCGTGCCATAATCATGTTGATGGGTCATCATTCCCTTATCAAAAATTTTGGGCCAACAATTATCGAATGTATCTTGTATTTTGCCATAATAACTCCCAGATATATGATTTATAAAAAGATGCTAAAAATTTTGTAATATGTATAACAATGTGGTCTTTGTAAACTTTTAACCTCTGACCTCTGGAATCAAATTCCAGTAGCTCGAAGTCCGATTCTATCTGTTATAGGGTTGTTTTTCCTTATTTTTTTGCGTGTCTGAAAAAAATATGTTTATGATGATTTACCCTGCAAGATTGCTGTTGCCGCATCAACATCATGGCGGCTTCCAATTATAAGTGGAGTTCTTTCATGGAGATGGCCCGCTTTGACATCAAGAATACGGATCATCCCGTTGGTTGCAGCACCGCCTGCCTGCTCAACTATAAAAGAAAGAGGTGCCGCCTCACATAATAGCCGTAATTTGCCGTGGGGCTTGTCAGGATCTTTTTGATCAGCAGGATACATGTAAATACCGCCATATAATAGATTGCGATGAAAATCAGAAACAAGCGATCCCACATAACGTGCATTGTAGGGCATTCCAAGCTCGTTACTTGTTGATTTGAAATAATTAATCATATCCTTTGTATTCTTATCCCAATATATCTCATAAGATTCATTAACCGAATACGTCGCACCCCTTTCGGGGATTTTAATATTAGGATGAGAGAGAAGAAATTCACCAACTGAAGGGTCTAAGGTAAAACCGTTAACTCCGTTGCCTACAGTATAAACCAGCATAGTGCTGGATCCGTACAAGAAATATCCAGCAGCTACCTGCTCAGAGCCTTTACGCAAAAAGTTGGACAGATCGCTCGGTGGCAGCGAGTCTATACTTCTATAGATTGAAAATATTGTACCTATGCTTACATTTGCATCGATATTTGACGATCCGTCCAATGGATCAAAAATGATTACATAGTTTCCTTTCGGCATATGGTCAGGTATTTCTATAACGCCTTCATTTTCTTCAGAAGACAGTGCACAGAGCAATCCAGACCTTTGCATTCTCCAAATAAAAACCGTATCAGCGAACTCATCCAGTTTTCGCACCTTTTCTCCCTGAACATTTATATCACCGGTAATGCCAAGAATATCTGCAAGCCCAGCCTTATTCACCTCTCGAGAAATCATTTTTGCTCCGGTTATCAATTCAGACAGTAATCTGGTAAATTGACCAGTTGCACCAGGACATTCATCTTCACACAGCAAAAGATGATCCGTGGTAGTTGTACCTAATTTCTGACTCAATCTTTCAGGCATAAAAAGACTCCTTTTATGAATTATTTAATTTAGTAAGAACCTCATTTTACTGCAATCGGATCCACTTGTACTAATAAAAAAAGGGGTCCAAATTATTCTCCGGACCCCTTAAATCTATTCACACTAAAATCAACTAATGAATTTCAACATGAGTAACAGCGGGCTTACTTTCTTTGACCTTTGGTAACAATATTTTGAGTATGCCGTTTTTGTAGGTAGCATCAATTGCATCTTCTTTTACTTCTGCAGGCAAGCGATACGATCTGCAAAAACTCCCGTATGTTCGTTCTATCCTATGATAATGCTTATCAGATTTATCTTTTTCAAGTTTTTTTTCACCCTTGATATACAGAAAACCATTTTCCAAGGTTATATCAAGATCTTTTGTGTCCAA